>CAMBEY010000109.1 GCA_945865705.1 Candidatus Sulfopaludibacter sp. SbA3 | reverse complement strand
ACAATAGCGGCCTGATGCAGGGGCGAGAAACCTTCCTCACGCCCGCATGGCCGCTTGTGGCTCGATTCCTGATTGTTAAAAACTGCGTGGGCTGTCTGGCCTTCCATCATGGAATGCCGGAGATGCCTTGCTAAACGCTTGCTAAAAATCTGCTAAGCGAATCCCGATCAACAATCTGGCTTGACGAATCCGTCCGGTGCAAAAACAACTGGCCAAAAACCTTGAATGATTTGCGGGGCCGCCAATGCGATCACTCCACACCAGCCGCCGGTTTCCAGCCGCAATCTTAGCGACGAAGCCCCAAACTCTGAATCAGGTCCTGGTAGCGCTGATGATGCCGGCTCTTCAAATAGTCGAGCAGACGCCTCCGCCGATTGACCATCATTAACAGGCCGCGGCGTGAAGCATGATCTTTTTTGTGATCCTTAAAATGACCAGAGAGCATGTTGATTCGCTCGGTCAATATGGCCGACTGAACTTCCGGCGAACCGGTGTCCTTGGCGTGGACTCGATACTTCTCGATTACAGGGGCCTTTAGCGCGCTTACCAGTGGCATTCCGTCTATTACCCTTTCTCTTCAATGGCGTACCCACCGAACGTAACACAGAAATTGCAGGCGTGTAAAGCAGTTTGCGGATATAGCGCCGGCATCAGGTATCGCCTGGGTGGCACTGGATTACTCAAGCCACGCCGGCAATCGCCACGATACTTCTGGCTACAACAACAAAATTATGATTAAATCCAATCTTTGACCAAATTTCACACAACAGGAGTTCATGCATGTCAACTGCTACGGAAGCCGGGGGGAAGACTCCTTATCGGGTGAAGGCCGACAGTGTCGAGGCCTGCAATTGCCAGCATGGCTGCAACTGCCAGTTTGCCGGATTTCCCAATGAGGGGAAGTGCGAATTCATTATTGGCTTTGCGGTGAAGACCGGAATTTTTGGCGACACCAAGCTGGACGGAGTGCGCGCGGTGGTGGTGGGCAAATATCCCAAGGCCATTCACGAGGGCAACGGCCACGTCGTACTGTTCATTGATGAAGACGCCAGCGACGCGCAGGTGAATGCCTTCGCTTCCATTTTGTCGGGCCAGCATGGCGGTATGCCGTGGGAAGCTTTAGCCGGAACCATCGGGAAGTTTGAAGGCCCAATCCGCAAGAAAGTGGCTTTCAAGCTGGCCGCAGGACGGTCGGAGATCACTATCCCCGGCTCGGTGGACGTGCGGCTGACGCCTTTGATCAATCCGGTTTCAGGCGCGGAAAACGAAGTTCATATCACCTATCCCAAGGGCGGCTTTTTTTGGGATGACGGGCACGTAGCCACCACCTCCCACATGCGCGCCGAGCACGGCGGCCTGCTGGTTGAGTGGCCCAACTGCTTCGCCGCCGTGGCGGAAGTGAACTGGACCAATCAGAAGTAATTCCTTTATGTCTTCCGAAACTCAAGCCTGGTCCGGACTGGAGCGTCTGGTCCGCCGCGATCGTGTGATCATTTCTCTCGCCTTGGGAGCCATCACGCTGCTGGCGTGGGTGTATCTATTTCACATGGCCGCGGAGATGAACTTGGCGGCCAGCGAGGCGGCCCGGCACGCGGCCATGGGCATGATGATGGACATGCGCGCCTGGTCAGCCTCCAACATCGTCATGTTGCTGGTGATGTGGTCGGTGATGATGGTTGGGATGATGCTACCCTCCGCCGCGCCAGTCATGCTGCTGGTGGTGGGTACCTATCGCCGCCGCGGCTGGCAACACTCCCGGCTGGCCACCATTTCCTTCCTCTTCGGATATCTGGCCGCCTGGACGGGCTTCAGTCTGCTGGCCACGCTGTCTCAGACCGCGCTGCACCACGCGGCGCTTCTCTCCTCCGCCATGAGCGCAAATTCGCCGCGGCTCGCCGGCGGCATCTTCCTTGTCGCCGGACTCTACCAGTGGGCGCCGTGGAAGCAGTCCTGCCTGACGCACTGCCAGTCGCCGCTGCAATTCCTGACGCAGCACTGGCGCGAAGGCACATGGGGAGCCTTCCGTATGGGATTGCACCACGGCCTGTTCTGCGTGGGCTGCTGCTGGGCTCTGATGCTGCTGCTGTTTGCCGCCGGGGTAATGAACCTGATTTGGGTGGCGGCGATTGCGGCATTTGTCCTGATAGAAAAACTCCTGCCCCGCGCCCCGATTCTTGGGCGCGCAGCGGGAGTTCTGATGTGCGCCTGGGGCGTTTACCTGCTTACGCGCGATTCGTGAAAAGTTCGGTTACGAAGGCCGCGTGATGCCCGCTGCGCCAACCTTAGCTGGGCAGCTCCACGGCGCGGGCGAAGGTGTTGGCGGGAATCTTCGTCAATTCCTTGATGACGGCGGCGGGCGTCTGCCCATCCACCTGCACCACGCAGACTGCGCCCACCGGGCCTTTTGCCGCCTTTGCTTTCGTCGCGCGTTCGCGGCCCAGCGAGAAGCTGGCGATGTTGATGCCGCGCTTGCCGAGGATCGTGCCGGTCTTGCCGATCACGCCGGGCACGTCGAGGTTCTTCATCACGATCAGGTTGCCGGAGAGCGGGCACTCCACGTTGATGTTGTCGAGCACCAGCAGGCGCGGCTCATCGCCCATCAGCACCGCTCCCTCGACGGACGACTCGGCGCCTTGGTTTTGGCTATTGCCTTTTACGGCGATACGCAGGGTGTCGGCTGACGCCGTGCGTTGCGCGTGCGACTCCTGAATGCGGATGCCGCGTGCCTGCGCGATCGACACGGAGTTCACCACGTTGGATTTCTCGTCGAGTATCTGATTCAGCAGGCCCTTCAGCGCCGAGTTGCGCAGCAGGCTGGTGTTCATCTTGGAGAGCTTGCCGGAGTAGCGAATCTCGAAGACGCTGGGCGCGCCGGTGCCGATCTGCGCCAGCAACTGGCCCAGCCGCTCGGCGAGATTGAGGTAGGGCGCCAGCAGGCGATACTCCTCAGCGGGCAGCGATGGCATGTTCACCGCGTTCTGAATCACCGAGGACTTCAGATAATCGCGCACCTGCTCGGCGATGCGGTAGCCGACGATCTCCTGCGCCTCCGCCGTCGAGCCGGCGATGTGCGGCGTGAGCGCAACTTGTTTCAACTCCGTAAGCGCGGAGTTTTTCAGCGGCTCGGCGCAGAACACGTCGAGCGCCGCTCCGGCGATCTGCCCGTTGCTGATGGCCTCGGCGAGGGCCTGCTCATCCACCAGTTCGCCGCGCGCGCAGTTGACGATGCGTGCGCTCTTCTTCATTTTCTTCAGGTTCTCGCGACCGATGATCTTGTCCGTCTCCGGCGTCAGCGGCGTATGCAGACTTAAATAATCCGAGCGCGCGAAGAGATCATTGAGCGACACCAGTTCAACGTGCAGGTCCTCAGCAAGAGTCGGTGAAATGTAGGGATCATAGCCGATGATGTCGAGTTCAAACGCTCTGGCGCGCTTGACCACCTCAACGCCGATACGGCCCAGGCCCAGCAGGCCGAGCGTCTTGCCGCGCAACTCGCTGCCCTCGAAAAGTTTCTTCTCCCAGCGACCGGCGTGCATCGACTCATTGGCCAGGGCCACGGAGCGCGCCATCGAAAGCATCAGTGCAAGCGTATGCTCGGCGACGCTGACGGAGTTGCCGCCCGGCGTGTTCATCACCAGCACGCCTTTCTTCGTGGCGGCTTCAATGTCCACGTTATCCACGCCGATGCCGGCGCGGCCAATAACTTTCAGCTTGGGCGCGTGTTCAAGCAGCGCGGCGTCGCACTGCACGGCGCTGCGGATTAAGAGAGCGTCGGCGTCCTTCAGCTCGGGGATCAGCTTGTCGCGCGCGGGCTCGCACTCGACTACCTTCCAGCTTTTCTCCTCGCGCAGGAGGTCCACGCCCTTGCGCGAAATTTTTTCGGCGACTACAATCTTCATGGTTTCGTTACCTGCCTGAATCTGAAATGTGGCGGTGCGACGCGAGGCCGCATAGTAAGGACAGAATCACAGCCCTGAATCTATCGATATTAGAGTACGGCGGTTGGAAATGTCAAAAAGCGGGTGCGTTTGCGCGGGACGCGCCGCGCGCGGCAGCGCGGGACAGTTACGCCGCCGATTTCCAGATTGGCAATCAGAGGCTATCGGGCTTTAGACCGGTCTTCTCCGCAAGCAACTTCATCGCTAAGGGACCGAGCGTTGCTCGATCGTGATAGGCGAACAGAACATCAGGCCACCCGCCACGACTTAGAATTCGATGTGAGCCTTTTTGCCGTTTGATGCGCCACCCATTACGAAGAAGGGCCGATAATGCACGACTGGCTTTAGTGGAGGGCCAGTTTTTTGGATGTTCAGGCTGCAACGAAGGAAACCTGCATTTCGCCTGGAACGGTTTCGCCGTGCTCTAGCCGGTCGGCAATAAGCCGCAAAGCAAGAGCCTGAGCCGCAGCCACAGCTTGCTTTCGCGTACGTCCGTAAGCGGTTACTCCAGGCAGCGCGGGAATATCGGCCAGCCAGCGGCTGTCCGCCTCGCGGTAGAGCTTAAACTCTAGATTGAAAGCCTGAGCTGATTTCACCTTGGCCATGGATAATATCATCGCACAAACTCCGAGCCAGAGGGAAGCCTTCGCGCTGCACGGCCTTCGTGTGCTCGATCTGACCACGCCGCTGGGGCATATGTGCGGCAAGATACTTGGCGACCTGGGCGCGGACGTCATCAAGGTCGAGCCGTTGGCGGGCGATGCGGGACGTCGCCGCGCGCCATTTCACACGGACCCCTCTGGCGCGCAGCACAGTCTGTTCTGGCTTTCTTACAACAATAATAAGCGTGGGATCACTCTGCATTTGGAATCGGCGGAAGGGCAGGGAATCTTCCGCCAACTAGCCGCTATGGCTGACATCGTCATCGAGTCATTCGCGCCTGGTTACATGAACTCACTCGGTCTGGGATACGAGTCACTCAGGAGTGACAACCCAGGTCTGATCTACACGGCAATCACTCCCTTTGGACAAACCGGCCCTTACCGCGACTTCCTCGCCAGTGACTTGGAGATTATGGCCTCGGCGGGCATTATGTCGTTGACCGGCTATCCCGGCGAGACGCCCTTACGTATCTCGATGCCGCAGTCGGAGGCGTGGACGTCAATGTATGCCGCGATGGGCACGATGACTGCGCTGCATTACCGGCAGGGCGGCGGAGCAGGCCAGATGGTGGACGTCTCGGCGCAGCAGGCCTGCGTGATCTTGTGCGTTCATGCGCCCATGTTCTGGGACTTCAACCGAGAACTGGTCACCCGCGAGGGCGAGTACATGACCGGCCGCACCATCACCGGTGCCAAGTTCCGCGCCGTCTGGCCCTGTAAAGATGGCTATCTTACTTACATTATCTACGGCGGTCCCGCCGGTCAAAAAACCAATCGCGAACTCACTAAGTGGATGGACTCACTCGGCCTTGCGTCTGAGGTAATGAGAAACAAGGATTGGGACAAGTTTGAAGTAGCCACACTAACTCAAGCGGAAGTGGATGAGCTGGAGGCTCCGATTGGAATGTTTTTCGAGCGACTCACTAAGTCAGAGTTCCTCAATGGCGTTGTCGAGCGCGGCATGTTGGGTTACCCAGTCGCCAGCACCGCGGACATTCTTCAGGACGACCAACTTACCGCCCGCAACTTTTGGGAGCCTGTCGCCGTCCCCGGCCGGTCCGAGCCAGTGTTGTTTCCCGGAGAGTTTGCCAAGTTCAGCGAGATGAGCTGCCGCATCCGCCGCCCCGCCCCCGCCCTCGGCGAGCACAATGAGGAAGTCTATAGCGGACTGCTATCGTTCTCCGCTCTGGAACTCGAGCGCTTGCACAAGAGCGGGATTGTTTAGGAACTACAATAATTTCAAGTCACCATAATTCTGCACCCGGTATAATTGTGATGATTTCGCATTACAGAATGACCCGGATTGAGGAGACCATTACATGAAACGCACTGTGTCCGTGTTCGCATTCGCGTTGTTGACGACCCTGTTGGCGACCCTGCTGGCCGCGCCCGCATTCGCGCAGAATACCGCCATCGGTTTGTGGAAGAATGTCGTAAAGGACGAAACCACGCTGATTCGCATCTCGGAAACGGGCGGCAAGCTCGCCGGGAAGATCGAGAAGGTCCTGAAGAACAACTACGAAGACCCCACCGCCAAGTGCGTGAAGTGCAAGGACGACAAAAAGGACAAGCCCATGGCTGGCCTCGAGCTGATCTGGGACATGGTGAAGGACGGCGACAAGTGGAGCGGCGGCAAGCTGCTCGATCCCGACTCCGGTCGTATCGTCAACTGCAAACTGGAGACCTCCGAGGGCGGCAAAAAGCTACTGGTGAAAGGCTCCATCGCCTTCCTAAGCAAAACTCAAACCTGGACCCGCGAAGAGTAACCGCGGCACAATGCCCGTCGCGGTGGGATATCTGATCCGTGAACCTGAATAATCTGGGATCGCTCATGGCCATCGCGCTGGCGGTGCTGCTGGTGCGCCGCTTCCGCGCGTTGCCACACCTGCGACCGCTGCCGCGCCATGGGACGGTCGGGGCCGTGCTGCTTATCGGAGCCATGTTCCTGAACGCCATGGATGTGGTCATCGTGGAAGTGTTCTTCACTCCGCTATGCTGGACCGGCTATATCCTGTGGGCCGACGGCGCAATCGCCGCGTTGCGTGGCCGTTCCTTACTGCGCGACAATCGCCGCCATTTCCTGCTGCTGACGATTTGTTCCATACCGCTGTGGATGATCTTCGAGGTCTACAACCTTCGTCTGCACAATTGGATTTACGCCGGCTTGCCCAGCAATAGCGCATTGCGAGTGATCGCGTTCGTCTGGGCGTTCGCGACCATCTGGCCGGGCGTATTCACCACCGCCACCCTGTTGCGCGCCATGGACTGGAATGCCCAGCCGGAGCCTGCGGAGGAAGCCGACCCGGAGCCTGCGGAGGAAAATGAGCCATGGGGTGCCGCGCCTCTGCCGACTCCAGCACACACTGCCTGGAATGCACTGAGTCTGGCGAGCATGGCGGTAGGAATCGTCTTCTTCCTCGTTCCAGTCTTGCTGCCGCAGTCAGTCGGCATCTACCTGTTCGGAGCGGTGTGGCTGGGACCCGTCCTGCTGCTCGAACCCATCAATATGCGCCTCGGCCACGACTCGCTCTGGCGCGCCTTTAGCCAACAGGGGCGGCGCGGCGACCGCTCGCGGCTGAACGCGCTGCTGTGGGCAGGTGCAATCTGCGGGATCCTGTGGGAGTTCTGGAATCACGCGGCGGCGGCGCGCTGGGTTTACACCTTCCCAATATTTCCTGAGTGGCGTATCTTCGCCATGCCAGTGGTGGGCTATCTGGGATTTCCCGTCTTCGCGCTGGATTGCTTCGTGATGTACGCGCTGATCGAGCCTGCCTTGCGGCGGGGCCTCGATAAATTAAGCGCGACGCCCGCCGGTAGCCCCACGGTTCTGGAACTTTGAAGCCACAGAGCCGCGCTGCTATACAAACACCGATGGCAGAATCGGGCATAGTCTGATACATCTATACTGCTGGTATACTGCTGGCCTTTGCGGCTGGGTTGGGAGCGGAATCGATGTCTGGCGAATCACAGAGCATTGCGGACCTGCTGCGGCGCGTGGCTGGCGTGCGCCTGCTCGTGGTGGGCGACTTCATGCTGGATCGCACCATATATGGTGAGGCGGGGCGCATTTCGCCGGAAGCTCCGACGCCCGTGGTGTTGGTGCAGCAATCGCGCGAGCAACTGGGCGGCGCGGGTAACGTGGTGCGCAACATCGGCTCGCTCGGCGGACGCATCTCGACGATCGCCGTGGCCGGTGAAGATGCCGCCGCCGATATCCTGGAAGACCGCCTGCACGGCACGCGTGGCTGTGAATCCATGGTGGTCATCCGCGAGCCGGGTCGCAAAACCACGGTGAAGACGCGCGTCGTCGCCGTGCAACCGGGCCGCGCCAATATGGGCCACATCGCTCAGGGCCATCAGCAGATGCTGCGCTTGGACGACGAATCCCGCCATCCGCTGCTGCCGGAAACCATAGAGCGGGTATTCCGTTTTGCCGCCGAGCAAATTTCCAGCGTGCTGGGCATGGTCATCTCCGATTACGCCAAGGGAGCGCTGCCGCCGGAGCTATTGCAGCGCCTGATCGCGCTGGCGCGCTCGGCCGGCAAGCCCATCTTCATCGATCCCAAGGAGCGCAATTTCGACCGCTATCGCGGAGCTTCCGTGCTGACCCCCAACGCCATGGAGGCCGAGTCCGCGCTGGGTCTGACCATCGTCTCCTCCGGACGCGATGGCGATGAAGACGGCGACGCTGGATGGGCGCGCGCCATTCAGGAGCGGCTGGCTGACTGGAGCATCGAGGCGCTGCTGGTAACGCGCGGCGCCGAGGGTCTGAGCCTGGTGCATCGTCGCGGCTTCCATCATTTTCCCACCAGCGCGCGCGAAGTCTTCGACGTAACCGGCGCGGGCGATACTGTGCTGGCTGCTTTCGCGCTGGCCGCCGCCTCGGGCGCGTCGTTCGCCGAGGCGGCGCAATTGGGCAACTCCGCCGCCGCCGTCGCGGTGAGCAAAGCAGGGGCGGCGGTTGTCTATCCATATGAGATCGAGCGCGAGTTGGCGGTGCGGCAGTCTTCCGCCGAGACCAAGTTGCGCACCCGCGAAGAGATGCGCGTCATCGCCGAGCACCTTCGCCGCGAGGGCCGCAAGATGGTATTCACCAACGGCTGCTTCGACCTGCTGCATCCCGGCCATATCTACCTGCTGCGCGAGGCCAAGAAGCTGGGCGACGTGCTGATTGTGGGCATGAACTCCGACGCCTCCGTGAAACGTCTGAAGGGCGAGAGCCGCCCCATTGTCCCCGAGCAGGATCGCGCCGAGGCCATTGGCGGACTCGAGAGTGTGGATCACGTGGTGCTGTTCTCTGAAGACGA
>CAMBEY010000108.1 GCA_945865705.1 Candidatus Sulfopaludibacter sp. SbA3 | reverse complement strand
TCTCCAAACCGCGAGCTATTGCAGTTTTGCGATCGTAGAATGCTCCCTGATCCGCGAATGAATCCGGAGTGACGTTGAGTATCCCCATGACTAAGGTCTGTGTGGGATTGAGCCAGACTTTCGTTGTTCGGCGCATTATGTTTAGAAGGCCCGGGGGTAAAGAGAATGCAATGCGTGCTGCGATGTGCGTGCGTTTCTAAGTGTGTTAAGGAACAACAATCTCGACAGGAACGGCGACGGTCCCCCAATGTAAAACCATCTCCGCTTTTTTCCCATCAACCACGGGAAAATAGAATGCTAGCGTCTCCATGTGAGCGGCGGGGCGGGGTTTCACGGTGAGTCGAAGCGCGTCTTTCTCTTCGCCGGGATAGGGAATGTGGAAGACCGGGTGAGCCTTGCTGAAGATCAGGGTCCACTGGTCCGGCCCTGGATTGGCCCAGATGGAATAGCCGCCGGCGGGAAGAGACTGTCCGTTTATTTTTACCGGCGTGGAAACCGTGATGCTGGTAGCGTCGTCCGCGCCGGGATTCCAGATTTTTCCGTACGGAACCAGCTTGCCGTAGAGTTCACGCCCGCGTGCTACGGGACGGCTGTATTGTATGGAGATATTGGTTCCAGCAATCTGCTGGCTTACGGACGCGGACTGGCTGGGCTTGATTGGGCTCGCGGTGTTTTGCGAATGGATTGCGGTGACGCTGGTCGCAGCGAAAAGAATGATCACGACCCAGATGCGAAAGTGTGCGCTCATGTCCACCTCACGGAAGCAGGACTTACTGGCCCGGCATCATTCCACCTAGGCCACCCGGGTCACCCATGCCGCCCATGTCCATTTTTTCGTAACCATCAGGAACCACGAACAGATTCGCGGGCTGCGCGCCTTCCACGATATTGCGGAACTCCACAGCAGTCCCGTTCGCCATCACCGACTTAACGGGCATCCGAAGCTTAGTGGAAACCCATGCGGTATGCTTTTGGCCATCCTGCGTGAATTCCCATTTCTCCGTTTCGTACCCGTTGACGGTCTCGGTGCCAATCTTCTTGCAGGAGGTCAAGCCGGTATTCGCACAGGGATTGGCGGGGTCCATAGATTCAACTTTAGGTGGTGCCAAAGGCCCCATCGCGCCGCCGCGCATTTCCAAGTACATCTTTTCTTCAGCCATGATCATGTAGACAACGCTCTTTGCCGGGTCGGCGATCATTACCTGCACGCGGCCTTGTCCTGGCATGGCCATCTCCATGCGCATCTTGCCGCTGCTTAGATAGATTTTCCCGCTCATGTTGTTCCTGCCGCCGCTCATCTGCATATCGGCTTTGAACTGAGGCGGGGGCTGTGCTCGCAGGTATCCATCTGTGCCGACCAGAACACCAAAGCACACGAACACCCACAACCAACGGGAACCTTTGGACATCTTCCGTCCCTCTTTTGCCGAGCGCTTGACTAGGATCATTGTACGATCATGAATACCCTGCCAGATCATCTGACTAGGCGTGCGCGGGGCTATCGCCTTCCGCCAGTCTGGGAGGCAGTTCCGGTTTCAGGACTTTCTGGGTTTCGCGGCGCTCCTCGGGCGGCTGTCCGGGAGTTACCACTGCGGGTAGCGGCTCCCCCGCAATCAGCAAATTCACTTCACGGGCGTCCAGCACTTCCCGCTCCAACAGCGCTTCGGCGATGCGGGTGAGCGCGTCGCCCTTTTCGGTAACAATCGCCTTCGCCTTTTCATAGCCATCGTTGATGAAGCGGCGTATCTCCTGATCAATGCGTATCGCGGTTTCTTCGCTATAGTCGCGATGCTGAGAAATTTCGCGTCCCAGGAATATCTGCTCTTCCTTGGCGCCATAGGTTAGCGGACCCAGCTCACTCATGCCCCACTCGCAGACCATGCGGCGAGCCAGCTCTGTAGCCTGCTCGATATCATTGCCTGCGCCGGTGGTTGACTGCTTGAGGAATACTTCCTCGGCGCAGCGGCCTCCCATCATGACGGCGATGCGGCTCTCCAGGTAGTCCTTCGAGTAGTTATGTTTGTCATCTTCAGGAAGCTGCATGGTAACGCCCAGCGCCATGCCGCGCGGAATTATGGTTACCTTGTGCAACGGGTCGGAGTTCGGGACTATCGCCGCGACCAACGCGTGGCCGGCCTCATGGAAGGCGGTGGTTTTCTTCTCGTCTTCACTGATGATCATGGAGCGGCGCTCGGCGCCCATCATCACTTTATCCTTGGCGCGCTCGAAATCGGCCATGATGACGCTCTTGCGCGCCGCGCGAGCGGCCAACAATGCTGCTTCATTCACCAGATTAGCCAGGTCCGCGCCCGAAAATCCGGGAGTTCCGCGGGCGATCACGTTGAGAATCACATCTTCGGCGAGCGGAATCTTCTTAGTATGAACCTGGAGAATCCCGGTCCGGCCATTCACGTCTGGACGCGGCACGACTACGCGGCGGTCAAAACGGCCGGGCCGCAGCAGCGCCGGGTCGAGTACATCCGGGCGGTTGGTGGCTGCGACGAGAATCACGCCCTCATTGGATTCGAATCCGTCCATCTCGACGAGCAGTTGGTTGAGGGTTTGCTCACGCTCGTCGTGTCCGCCGCCGAGGCCTGCGCCGCGATGACGACCGACCGCGTCAATTTCATCGATGAAAACAATGCAAGGAGCATGTTTTTTGCCTTGGTCGAAAAGATCGCGCACGCGGCTGGCGCCCACGCCAACAAACATCTCGACGAAGTCCGATCCGCTGATGGAGAAGAATGGGACATTCGCTTCTCCTGCGATAGCGCGGGCCATGAGCGTTTTGCCCGTGCCGGGAGGGCCTACCAGCAGCACGCCTTTGGGGATGCGGCCGCCGAGCTTCTGGAATTTCTGCGGATCGCGCAGGAACTCAATGATCTCCTGCAACTCTTCCTTAGCCTCATCGGCGCCGGCCACGTCCTTGAAAGTGATCTTCTTCTGCTGCGAGGAGAGCAGGCGCGCGCGGCTCTTGCCGAACGAAAGCGCCTTGTTTCCACCCGACTGCATCTGGCGCATCATGAATATCCAGATGCCGATGAAGAAGAGGATTGGAGCCGCCTGCACGACCCAACTGACCCAGGCAGCGGACGAAGTTTCCTTGACCGAAATGACGACTCCCTTTTCGCGCAGGATCTTGATCATGTCGGGGTAATCGGGTGGCGCGACACTCTTTAGGCGCACGGCGTCCTTCTTGTATTCACCCCGAATTTCGTTGTCGGCGTAGAGGGTAATCTGGCTGACGTTGCCCTGTTCCGCCTGATTCATGAACTCGGAGAATGAGATTTCCCGTTCTCGATCGGGCATACCGGGGCGGGCCACTTGCCAAAGGGCCAGACCCGTAACGATCAGTACGACCCAAAAAACAACAGTCTTGACGGTCGAATTCAATTGCTTACCCTACCTCTCTTAAACCCTTTGTAATTCCAGAAAACCGCCTTCGGGTCGGACACTCCTATGCTGCTTATCGTGCAGGGAGAGTCGCCAAATAAGGCAGATTCCGGTACAGGCCTTCGTGCTCCAGCCCGTAGCCAACCAAGAGTTCGCCTTTCCAGGCGAATCCACCATAATCTATGCGCAGCGGCACCCGGCGGTGATCTTCCCGGTTAATCAGCACGGCGGTCTTCACCGATCGGGGGTGCTCCAATTGCAACTGCTGTACCAGGTGGTCCAGCGTTACGCCGCTATCCACCACGGTGTCCACCAGCAAGACATTCTGGCCGGCGATCTTCCCCGGCGAACTATAGGCAATCTGCTTAATTGAAATGCCCGCTTCGCTCCGGTCAGCCGCGTCCATTTTGACGAAATGACAGTGAACGGGAAGGCTGATCCGGCGGACCAGATCAGCGAAGAACAGAAAGGCAGAATCGAGGATGCCGATGGCATGGATAATCTCGCCCGCGTAGTCACGGGATATCTCCTGAGCCAAGGCGCGCACTCGGACTTGAATCTGTTCTTCGGAAAAGGCCGTCTTCAAAAAATCACTCCTCTATTTAGTGGCGCCCTTTCGGAGCTTCTTGCTGAACTACTTGTTGAATCACGCTGATTCGCAGCGCTCGCTTGCTTTTCGGCGGAGGCGAAAATGCCACCCCAACGCCGAAGTCCAAAGCCCAGACAATTTGACCGCACGATTCCAGCACCGGCCAAGTGGCCCTCGCATGGATTGGAACCCGATGACGTTGAAATAGTTCCTTCAGCTTCCTCGGTTGCGTGCGACCTACGGGCTGGTAGGCGTCTCCCGGGTGCCAGTTGCGCAGAAGCAAGGGAGACTCAACTAGTTTGTAATCCAACAGGGTAGCACCCTCTCTATTATAAGCCTCCCAATCGCTAGCGAGTTCAATAAAATCAATCACCCCTGTCATCCCGGTTCCGGGAATTTCAAAAGACATCGGAGCAGAGACAGTAATGCAATAGTTCCCGCACTCTGGTTGCTCAATTTCAGCGGACGGGGCTCGGTCTGCTTCAAGTATTAGATGCAAAAAAAACTTTCTCGCTCTAATGCCGGAGGGCAAAGATAGAGAATTTTTTCGATTCTCGACAGGTGCGGAGACCCGGGCAGAGGGTATCCTCTGGAGATGCCTCGACGTTGACCAGTGATACAGACTTTGAATCTGAGGGAAATCGGGGCTCTCGGCCTGCCCTTCTGAAGCCACTGTTGAAATCGCTAGGCGCTTCGTCTTGATGCTAATTTGGCCAATGGCCCACCGAAGTAAGCGATAGGCGGCGGCTTTGGGCATTCGCTTCAGCGCGGGAATATCAATTTCCACGCGGCTTCCATCCATCCGAACGCAGCGTTTCGTCAGAGCCGGCAAATAGCGATCCCAAAACTGCTCGTCCTGCAGTGCCAGTCTGGCGGTTTGCGCCAGGGTCTGGACAATATTGGGATTGATCTCGGCTAGGGCGGGAAGAATCTTGTGGCGGACCACATTGCGGCGGAATTGCAAGCTTTGATTGCTCAAGTCCTCGCGCCAGGCTACTCCTTGATTGGAGAGCCACGTGCGAAGTTGTTGACCATGAATCTCGATCAGCGGACGAATGATCCTTCTGGCGAGAATGGGGCGAATAGCGGTAAGGCCTCGGGTTCCTGTTCCGCGCAGCAGGCGCAACAGGACTGTTTCGGCCTGGTCGTCTAAGGTATGCCCAGTGGCCACGCGGTGAGCGCGGCCCGTTGCCAGCAGGGAACGCAGAAATTCATAGCGCAGTTTGCGGGCCGTCGCTTCGAGATTGGCTCCCCATCGACTCGCAATGCCGCCAACGTCAGCTCGGCCAGAGAAGAACTCGATGCCATGATGTGCCGCCAAGGCACGCACAAACTGCTCATCCGCATCGGAGTCCGCGGCGCGCAGTTGATGATTGAAGTGAGCCACGCTGACAACGCAGCCGAGCTTGCGCGAAAGGCCGACGAGAAGCGTCAGCAGCGCCGTTGAATCCGCTCCACCCGAGCAGGCGATGGCCACTCGTTCACCGGGCAGAATCATCCTATGCTCTTCGATGGTTCGCAGGGCTTGCTGTTCAAGCAGGCCCATCCGTTTCTTGGAGGAGATGGATTGCGGCGGCATTTACAGGTGCCCTCCAGTCCATTATCCGTCAAACCAATAAATTGGAGAACCTGGCGATTGGTTGAATGCCGCCGTGATGCGCAACGAGCGAAGCAGATTATCACGCGGTCATGGAAAAAGGAGGGAGTTGCTCCAGAGGCCCAAGATGAACTGGGGTGGGCGTTTGAAGGTGGCGAGATGCGATACTAGTATCCGATCAATACGGCGATGCTTCCAGCGACTACTGCCATCAGGGCAGCGCAGAGCGTGGCGCGGGTTATCAACACGACGCCGATTCGGCCAAATTCATTGCCATATAGTTTTCTCAGTTCAGGGTTGGTTGCAGCAGGTGCGTTCACGGCACTATCCTCGCTATTAACGATCATACTTAGTAATCACGCATCGAATCTTCATCATAAATGTACTTCGGCTGAACTGGTATAGGCCGTTACTCCTATTTTGAGATGGCCCTGTTGCACAATGAATAACAATAGGAGCGCGCCCATCGTGGTCTTTGGGAATTTGCCTTCCGGCAAGAATCCCATGTGGTATCGGGGGTTCACATAGATGTCTACAATAGCTTGTTGACGTATACAGGTGACCCACAAATGGTTGGGCTGGGTGCAGCAATGACCGATGACTCCAGTCATCCCTTGGGATGCCGTGAGAAGCGATGTAAACTGGAGTTCTGCCCTGCTCGCCGGGGATTAAATTTCTTAGGGGTGCGGAATGGTGTTTGCGTGCGTATTGTTGGCGGTGGTGGTCATCGGCTTCACGCTGGTCGTGCGCGATCAGGATATCCCGCCCGCCCCAGTCGAGAATCCGGAGTTAAAGCACCTGCAGGAACGCCGCGTGGTGCTGTTTGAAAACTTGAAAGATCTCCAGTTTGAGTATCTGCAGGGGAAACTCTCTGACGAAGACTACCAATCGCTTAAGCTAGGTTTTCAGAACGATCTCGCCGTGGTGCTGGCTTCCATCGACATGCTTCGCGAGAAATTTCCGCAGGCCGCCGGGAATGCCGATGAGGCGGCGGCGGCGGGCAAAGCCATTCCTGAATCAACCGTCAACGTATCCAGCAAATGTCCTGCTTGCCATGGCGAGAATCCTGTTGGGCACCGGTTTTGCGGCAACTGTGGCGGCCCACTCGGCTAGAGCAATCGCCTTCCCTCGCTGTCATTTCATCTTCCCTGGGAGGCGGCAGCACTATAGTTTAACCAACCTCGACCAGCCCATAGCGGCGTCCCCAATTCTCGTGAATATATTTCAGGACGCGCTGTCGCTCGCGCTGCTCGCCTTGATCGATGAAGTTTATCGCGGCCCGGCGCGCCAATTCCAGAATGTCCTTATCTCGAACCAAATTGGCCACACGGAATGCGGGCAGGCCGGATTGTCTGGTGCCAAGAAACTCGCCCGGCCCGCGCAGTTTAAGATCAAGCTCAGAAAGGACGAAACCGTCTTGTGTTTCCACCAGAGCTCCCAGCCGCTGGGCCGCCACCTCAGTCACTTTTTCTGAATGAATCAATAGACAGTGCGACTGTCGCCGGCCGCGACCCACGCGCCCGCGCAATTGGTGCAGTTGTGCCAAGCCGAAACGCTCGGCCTGCTCGATGACCATTACGCTGGCGTTGGGGACATCCACGCCCACTTCAATAACTGTAGTGCCTACGAGGATTTGAATCTCTCCATTCTGGAAAGCCTGCATGGTGCGCTCTTTTTCATCGGAGGGGAGACGCCCATGCAGCAGCCCCACACGAAACTCCGGGAACACGTCTTTGGAAAGATGCTCGTACATCTTCATAGCCGATTTCAATTCCGTGGCGAATGGCAGTCGTGGATTTTTTCGCGCTAGTTTAGGCTTTTTGTTGCCATCCGGATCGTCGCCGCCTGGATCATCGATCACCGGGTAGACAATAAAAGCCTGCGCCCCTTCCGCCACCTGCTTGCGCACAATTTCATAGGCGCGCGGCGCGTTGGCCTCCGCGATCTTTTTTGTCACGATCGGCAGACGCCCGGCGGGCAGTTCATCGATCACCGAGATGTCGAGATCTCCATAATAAGTAAGAGCCAGCGTGCGGGGGATGGGGGTTGCGGTCATGACCAGCACATCGGGCTGCATATGCTCGCCGCTCCCCTTGCTCATCAGGCTCATTCGTTGCAGCACCCCGAAGCGATGCTGTTCGTCGATGATCACCAGACCCAGGGATTTGAATTGGACGTCTTCCTCCACCAGTGCATGAGTGCCAACAACAATGTGCACGAGTCCAGCCTCCAGCAACCGTTTGATGGCTTTCTTTTCCTTCGCGGTTGCGCTGCCGCTGAGGATGGCGATCTGATATCCCGTACCCGCCAACATGCGGCGGAAGTTGAAGAAATGCTGTTGGGCCAGAATCTCGGTTGGCGCCATCACCGCTACCTGATAACCATTTTCAATAGCGATGACGGCTGCTTGCAGCGCAACAATGGTTTTGCCGCTGCCGACATCGCCTTGCAACAAACGGCGCATGGGCTGCGGCGCGCGCAGGTCTCCCACAATCTCGGCCAGCGCTCGCTTCTGGGCCGGGGTGGGATGGAACGGCAGGATGCTTTTCAGTTTCTCGCGAACTACGGAGTCGGCGCGGAAGCTGATTCCTGGTAGTGATTTCGTATTCGCGCGCTTCCACGCCAGGCCCGCTTCAAAGAAAAAAAGCTCCTCGAAGATGAGGCGCAAATGGGCCGGACTGCGAAATGCCTCCAGCTCGCTCAGGCGCACATCGCGCGGTGGGAAGTGCGCGTTGCGGATGGCCTCCCAGCGTGGCACCAGACGATACTCCGCAGCCACGGTGGCCGGCATGGGGTCTTCGAGGCCCTGCAGAGTCTCCAGAATGTAGTGGATGACGCGGCGGAAGAAGCGCGAAGTGAGCCTGCCATTCCCCGCCGCTTCGTAGATGGGAACAATGCGGCCCACTTCCAACGAATTGCCCGCGGCCGCCAAGTCCGCTTCCAACTCCGGCAGGATTTCATACTGTGGCTGAACCATCTGCAAGCCTGGTTCATAGAGGTCGTTTTCAGCCTTACCGTATAGGGCGAGATACATTCCCGGCTGGATGATCTTGGTGAGATACGCGGCGTTGAACCACTTGCAGCGCAGATACGATCCCTGATCAGCGACATCGGCGCAGAAGATGCGTACATTGCCGCGACGCATGGGCAGCATGCCGGCTGAGCGCACCTTGGCAATCACCGTGGCGGTTTCGCCCGCGCGCAGCTCACCGGGGCCGCGCAACCGCGTGCGATCCTCGTAGCGGAAAGGAAGATAGTAGAGTAGATCCTCAACCGTCAAGAGGTTCTTGTTCTCAAGCATTTCGCGGCGGGGCTCACCGACGCCCTTGACGAATTGCAACGGAGTGGAC
>CAMBEY010000107.1 GCA_945865705.1 Candidatus Sulfopaludibacter sp. SbA3 | reverse complement strand
CATTGCTGGAATCCCAGGTCAGCGACGCGCTTTGTCCCTGATTGATCGTCGAATTATTGACCGTGAAGGTAACGGTGGGAACGGGTACGACCGCAGGGGTGTAAAGCTCCGCGCTGGCCAACGACGCGCTCCCGGTGTTTCCACCCGCGACCAGCACCTTGCCATTGGCCAAGGTCGTGGCGGTGTGGTAAGCGCGTGCGTTCAGCATGTTGCCGGTGGCCGCGAAGCTGTTGCTAGCCGCAGTGAAGAGCTCCGCGCTGGAGACCACGTTCACGCTATATCCTCCGCTGATTAGGGGTATGCCATTGGCCAGCGCGACAATGTGATTGCCGTGAGCGCTGGTCATAGCCGCAGTGGCGGAAAAGCTGCCGGTCGCGGGATTGAATAATTCGGCGGAAGCCAAAATGAAGGAGTCATCATAGCCTCCCGCGATCAGCACCTTGTCTCCCACCAGCGTGGCGGTATGGAAATAACGGGCCGAGGACATCGCTCCAGTAGACGAGAATACGTTGGTCGCCGGGTCATAGGTCTCGGCGGTCGCGAGAGCGCCAGTCAAGCCGTATCCACCGACGATCAGCACTCTTCCATTGGGCAACAAGGTGGCCGTCTGCGCATACCGTGGGGCGCTCATGGTGCCGGGAATGGGTGAAAAAGTTCCAGTGGCGAGGTCGAAAAGCTCGGCGGTGCCGAGGGGTTCCGTCAATCCAAAGCCGCCGGCGATCAGGACTTTGCCATTGGCCAGCAGCGTGGCTGTATGTCCTTGCCGCGCCATGTTCATGGCAGTGGTCGTGGAGTATGTTCCGGTAGCCGGATCATAAATTTCGACGGTCGCCAGAGTGCCTGCCACGTCAGCCCCACCGGCCATCAGTACTTTACCGTTGGGCAGCAGCGTGGCGGTATGGGACAGGCGCGCATTCGCCAAGGTTCCGGTCATTGAGAATGTGCCGGCCGCGGCATCGTAAAGCTCGGAGCTGGCGAGCGGCGTGAAATTGGAATCCACGCCGCCGACGATCAGCACCTTGCCATTGGGCAGCAGCGTAGCCGTGTGATTGTCCCGGATTTGGCTCATGCTGCCAGTCAACGCAAATGTCTGCGCCTGCAATGCCATCGGCAATGCCTGCATAAGTAGTAAGGCCGCGATCATGGCAAATGATCTCCGCAAATTGTGGTAGAACCGTTTCGATCTCATAAAGTTTCCTCTTCTCCGAACAGACCAGCATTGAAAATCTCTGGGGGGAGATTACTTGCCTGTCATCTTTCACGTTAAGAGGCGACCGAAGATGTGTCAATGAACCGCTGGGGATAAGCGCCGTAGCGATTGTGTGTCAGACTTTCGTACTAGCGATGTTGCATTGCCAGATATTTCGTCTACCTGGCCATGGCCGGGAGTGGCCGGCGCTGCGCAGCCTGGAGCTACTCGCCGCGGAGTGAAAACGTCCTTCATATTCCAAGCTGAAACATTGAGGGTGTGGGATGGTGTCGCCGCGATCATCCGCTCGCCCGCGTGGCCGACGGATTGCAAGATACCCGATGGAGATGGCACGACGAGGGCGAGGAGGTTCTATGATTGAGCAGCTAGTAATGGTGGTTGTCGCGGGGGTTATCTTCTCGGTTTCCATCGGCTTGGGCGATGCCCAGGCCATGCCGCAGGGCAATAGCGGCAAACATGGCGGAGGCAAGGCGAAGCCCGCCGTTACGGTTACAGATACTTCGCTGGGCGACAAGGTCAGGGAAATTCTCCCGGCCAGCCAGCCGGTTTTTACCTCCCGCGAGATCACCATCGTCACTGACTGGTTCCGCGTGAATCGCGGCAGCCTGCCGCCGGGCCTGGCCAAGCGCGAGACACTGCCTCCGGGGCTCCAGAAGCAATTGCAGAAGAACGGGAAGCTCCCTCCGGGCCTGGAGAAAAAACTTCACCCGCTGCCGGTCGAGCTGGAGCGCCAGCTCTCGCCCATCCCCACCGGCTATCGCCGCGTGGTCATCGCCGGCAATGTCATCACCATGGAGCCGCTGACCGGCATGATCTACGACATCATCCGTAACGTGATCCCGTAAAGGGGGGATTTCCGGTGAGCATCGTTGCCGACACGGCTTAGAAGTTGGTGGGGAAGTTGCTGGGAATATCGCGCGCGCCATGGAGTACGCGCAATACCTCGATCCCGCGTTTCTGAGGGATGGAAAAGAGAACGTAACGGTCCAGCGGAAAGCTGCGCAAGTTCGTCGCCAGTTCCGCGCGCTGGCGACCGATCTCCGGCGAGGCGGCGAGTAAAGCACAGATCTGCTCCATTTTTTCGATAAAACCGGCGGCGGCTTCCGGATTGTCCTCGGCGATGTAACATGCGATATCAACCAGATCGTCTTCGGCCTGCGCGGTGAGAACGACTGTGCTCATCGAGGTTGTCGCCCGCCGCTAGCCTGCCGGCGCGTTCGCACGCGGGATTTGATCCGTGCAACGTCGAAGGGAACAGTCTCTCCCCGATTCGACTGGTCGAGCCCGATTCGGATTTCCTTTCGTAGTTCTTCGAGGCTCCGCCGCCGGAGCCCATCTTGCTCGTTCAACAGCCGCAGCGCTTCCCGGATTACCTCGCTGGCGGAGGAGTACATCCCGCTTTGGACCTTCCGTCCGACTAGTTTTTCCAGCTCTGGCGTCAAGGAAACATTCATGACTATTTACCCCCTTCAGTTGCTAATCGCCAGTATTTCTTGAATAGCCAACTTTGTCAATTATTGTTATTGTAGTCTGCGCACAGGACTGCTACCACGGCAACCGTGCAAGAGGGTATCATCACTATTGCGGCTATGGCGATGTCCACATCTCCAACGGTCTAGGGAGGCCCGGTTTTTGATCTCCAGAATTACCAATCGGAAAAAGGCCGGCTGCGCGGCGCTGCTGATCGCGCTGGCGATGGCGGGCGGAAGCTATCTCCATTCACAATCATTTGTTCGCGGCTATGACCGGCTGATGGCCGATCTTCAATCCAAGCGCCAGCCGCCCAAGGACACCGAGTTTGTTTTTGCGCGCGTGCGCTTCACCAGCAACGGGCCGGGGCGCGGGCCGCAGTACGATCACCGCACGCCGGGCTGGTCGCACGACTACCCCAGTTCCGAAGAGCACATCCTACAGGTGGCCAACGAGGCTACCAGCATCAATACGCGCCTGGACTCGCACGTCATCGTCGATCTCGACAGCGAGGAACTGTTTAAGTATCCCTTCGCGTACTTCAGCGAAGTTGGCGAGATGTCGCTGACCGCGCCCGAGATCGCCAACATGCGTGAGTATTTTAATCGCGGCGGCTTCGCTATCCTCGACGATTTCGACTCGCCCAGCATGGACTGGTTCACGCAAGAGATGGCCAAGGTCTATCCCGGCCGCGAGTTCGTGCCGTTGACCGTCAGCCACCCCGTGTTCCACACCTTCTACGAGATCACCAACATCAACCTCGACCCGCCCTACGAGCAGGCCGGCCGCCCCACCTTCATGGGTTACTACGACCCGCGCGGACGTCTGGTGATGGTGGCCAACGTCAACAACGACCTCGGCGACTACTGGGAGTGGATCGACCAGCCGCAATACCCGCTGCCGCCGGGCACCGCCGCGCTGCGCTTCGGCGTGAACTACCTGCTCTTCTCGCTCACACATTGAGCCGGCGGAAGCACAAAATAATTAAATACTTATATACATATAATTATATAATGGACTCGGTCCCCAAGCCGCTTCGCTGGATAGGCCCTTCGCGCAAGGAGTTGAAGGCGTTTCCTGCTCCTGTGCGTCGCGAAATCGGCCAAGCGCTGTTCGCCGCACAATGCGGCGAAGAGTATCCAAGCGTGAAAGCCTTGCAGGGCTTTGGCGGTCGTTCCATCCTGGAGATTGTTGCCACCGCAACGGATGGCGCCTTTCGAGCGGTCTATACGGTTCGTTTTCATGGGGTGATCTACGTGCTGCACGCTTTTCAGAAGAAGTCGATGAAGGGGATCGCGACACCCTTAAGGGAAATCGGGTTGATTCGCCAGCGGCTGGCGGCGGCCGAGCGGGATTACGGAGGAGGGCGGTATTAATATGAAACAGCAATCCAAGATTCGCGTGAGCAAGAGTTCAGGCAACGTGTTTGCGGACCTCGGCTTTGAAAACCCGGAGCGGGAGCTGCTGAAAGCACGCCTTACTTTGCAAATCTATCGTCTGATCAAGAAGCGCGGCCTGACGCAAGCGGAAGCGGGAATTATTCTGGGCATCAAGCAGCCGCATGTTTCGGTTCTGATGCGCGGTCAGTCGGGGTCATTCTCCGTCGAGCGCTTAATGGACTTTCTCACCGCTCTGGGCCAGAACGTGGAGATCACCATCCGCCCCGCCCGCAGAGAGCACGGCGTGGTGTCCCTCGCCGTGGCCTGATCGAAAACTGAAAGCAACATCGGCGAGGAAACTGTTTGCTGTTCGGCGAGTCCGCATGGGTAACCACGGTCAGTGTATTTCTGGCCGTGGGGTTTCCCGTGCAACCAAGATCCCACGGCGAGAAAGGCGCTCACCGTGGCTACCAAAGCCCCCGCTGCACCCATACAATTGCTTTTAAAAGTTCAATCGCAGCGAGAACTGCACCTGCCTGCCTTTGTTCGCCGTGTTGGTGATCTGGCCGAAGATTTTGCCGGAGATTTGCACGTTGGCTTTGTCGAACTGGGCGTGGTTGAAGAAGTTGATGAACTCGCTGCGGAACTGCAAGGTGCGCTCGCGGCCGCCGGGTAGCGGGAAGGTTTTGCCGATGGCCAGGTTCCAGTTGTGCGTGCCGTCCTTGCGGAAGACGTTCATGCCGATGTTGCCGCGTCCGCCCAGAGGCAGGTTGGTGTCGAAGTAGGGGCAGTCTAAATATCCGGCCGGGACGCGCTCGCAGGCGGGCAGGGGCGAGCCATCCGGCCCCAGCAGAGGCTTGCCGTCGGCGCCAAATTTGACGGCTCCCAGCAGGCGCTGCGAAGTATCGGGATCGTCAAAACTCTTGCCCAGCAGCGACGGGTCTTTGATGTTGGGGCGGTCCTGTCCCCAGCCATCCACATTGCCGAGTCCGGGGCCGTCGCTGCCGGTGTGCATGTGGTAGGGCGTGCCGGATTGCAGATTGGTAACGCCGCTGATCTGCCAGCCGCCGAACAGGGTCTTCACCAGTCCGCTGGTGCCGGCGGCGAACGGCAGATTGTAGCTGTAGCTGACCACCAGGGCGTGCGGGGTGTCGAACAGGCTCACGCCTTTCTTGTCGCTGTTGTAGTCGCAGATTTCGCACGTTGCCGTGCCGGTCTCGGGCGGGCGCTCGACGCCGGTGGCGGTGTTGGTGAAGTCGCCGCCGGTGTCGATGTTCTTGCTGAAAGAGTATTGCGCGCGGAAGGTGAGGCCGTTCGACAGCCGCTTGTCGGCGCCCAGAATCAGCGCGTCGTAGTAGGCGTTGGAGTTGCTCTCAATGACGATGATGTCAGAGAAGCGCTGATCGGCGCGGCGGGCCTGCACGTTAGCCGTGGTATTGGCGATGGTGGCGCTGGGTTGCGCGCGGTTGTAAACCTGCTGCACGAGCAAGTGGAAGGTGCGCGTGCCCGCGTAGCCGGCGCGCAGCGTGAGTCCGAATGGCGCGGCGCGCTCCAGCCCGAAGCTGTAGTGGTGCGAATAGGCTGGGATCAGGTCCGGGCTGAGGCGGTAGACGGTCTCGGCGCGCTGCTGAACATTCCCGCCAAACGGATTCAACAGGTCGGGAGCGTTCACGGTGAAGGCGCGCACCTGCGGGGAATTGTAGCGCGTCATGCCGTAGCTGACGCCCATGATCTGCGCGTGCGAGATTCCATAACCGCCACGCACAACGGTCTTCAGCGCGCCGGGAGTCCAGGCGAATCCGATGCGCGGAGCGAAGTTGTTGGTGTCGGCTTGGTAGCCCGTGTCGGTCAGCTCATTTACTTCGACGGGCGCGGTCATCAGCTCTGAGCGCACTCCGGCGGTGACGGTCAGGTTGGGCCGCACGCGCAGGGCATCTTCGAAATAACCGGCATGTTCCCATGTGCGGAAGCCGCGGTAGAAATTGCCGACGGCGAACAGGTAGGTGCTGGGGCAGGCGGCCAGAAAATTATCGATCTCCGTTACCTGTCTGCCCAGCGTCGCCTCCGAGGGGCTGCACGCCAGCCGTTCCGAGGAGAAGCGCAGCACGCCGCGCCCGTTGTCGCTTTGCAGATCGTTCAGGCGGACGCGGGTGGTGCTCCACCCGGCCTTGAAGGTGTGGCTGCCCGAGGTGCGGGTGATGTCGCCGAACCCGGTGAAGCGGTTTTGCGCGCGCACGCGAGGGAACTGCGGCAGCGGGCCGATGTCGGTGAATTCGTCAGATTGGAAATCCACGTCGGGGACGTTGGCCACGCCGGAGCCTGCGAACAGATCAGTGAAGCGCGTGGTGGGCAGCAGCGAGGCGGCGGTGCGGTCATAGTTGAACGCGAAGCGGCCCGTGCTGGCGGGCGAGAAAACGCGCGTCCAACTTAGATAGCCGCCCTGCGTGCGCACGTCGGTCTGCGGATTCTGCCCGGCAACAATCTGGAACGGATCTTCCACGTAGTCGCTGGCCGTGTAGCGCACAGCGAGATGGTTGGCGTCGTCGCGCTTGTAATCGAAGCGGGCGAGTGCGTCCTTGGCGTCCACGTCGCGCGCGGCGTTGGAGTTCAGCCGCGTGGCGCCGAGGTTCGGCTCCTCCAGCGGATATGCGCTCAACAGTCTGGCGATGTAGTCGCGCTTGGCCGGGTCGGTGGTGGTGGGCGTGCGCTGATCGGAGCGCGGCGACTGCACATTGCCGTTAACCGCGCCGGACGTCAGCGTATTCGAGTATTGCAGGAGCAGGGAAGTCTTGTCGCTGAACAGCGGCCCATTGGCCGTGGCCGAATAGCTGGTGGCGCGCGAGGCCAGCAGCGGGCCGACATTAAAGAAGTTGCGGGCATTCAGCTTACTGTTCTGATGCAACGCGTAGAGCGACGCGCGCCAGTCGCGCAGCAGGTTGCGCGGACGCAGCACTTCATAAGGAAACAGTGGCGCGCCAAACTCCGCTCCGAAGTAGTTCTGGTCGGAGCTGAACTGCGGGGTGTAGGTGGCGTCGGCGCCGCGGCCCACGGTGAGGCGGTTGCGCAGATCGTTCAAGTCAATCTTATAGACAAAGATGTTGGGATTGCGCTCCTCCGCCGCGATGGAGGCGGAAGCTGCCCCTGCCCCCGCGGCCGCCGCGAACTGGAAGTCCGCCTTCACCGGTTCGCCGCCCTCGGCGACCACGATCTGCCGCCGCAGCGGGGTGCCACCCTGCGTGCCGGTAACAATCACGGTGTAGTTGCCGGGCGCGAGCGCGGTGGCTCGATAAGTGCCGTCCGGGGCGGTGGTCCCATCCCACTTGGCCGAGCCCTGCGCATCCGCCACGCTGACCTTGGCTCCGGCCACGGCGGCACCCTGCGCGTTCTTGACCACGCCTTGGATGTCAGCGGCCCAGCTTGTGGCGGTGGCCAACATCACTAGCGCCGTCAGGATGATCGCGCACCGACTGGCGCCGACCCGCGTGCGCACTGCCTTGACGTCAACTGCCGCTCCCGAAATCCCCAATTGATGATTCATTACCTTCCCCCGTCTTCCCCCAAGCACTCTGATGCATGGCGCATCACGAATATAAAGTGGGGTGCCTCTCGAAATAATTCGCAACCGCCAGTGTACAATACCCCGGCCCGGGCCGAGCCGGTCACTAGAGGAGATTTCCGCCTCCCAGAACCACTCGATGCACGCCCGATCTCCGCCACTGGCAGGCCCGGAACCCGGGGTGGTCCTAGTACCACTTGCCTCGCAAAATAGGACTTTGTGGCTATTGTGCAGGCCAATTCCGCGTTGCTACACTCGGAGTTGAATTTGGGTGCATAGGTCCACTTGGAGAGGGCCGCCGCGGCGGCAGGAGCGTAATGAACGGCATGAATGCAGGCAATCAGGGGTTGACTATCGGAGGCGGGCCTAACAGGCCGAGCAGGCCTAACAGCGAAGTAACCCTGTTGGAACGTCCCTGCGACACAGCCCATTCCTGCTTGAGTATGCCGGGAGCGAGGACTAGACTTATGGGGATACCTCCCGTGGAGAGGATACCCATGCTCATAGGACCTATGCCCAGAAAACCCCGCCAATCCGGCTTCAGCCTCATTGAATTGATGATCGTAGTTGCCATCGGGCTCATCATCCTTGGATTTGCGATCCCCAACTACATTACCGCGCGGCGCAACTACCGTATTGCGGGCGACGCGCGCAACATGAAGAGTGAGCTCCTGCTGGCCAAGATGCGGGCAGCGGCGCGATTCACGCGGACGCGGGTCCGGTTTAATACCGTCGCCAGGTCGTTTCAGACGGAAATCTGGAACAGAGACACTGATGTATGGGACCTCATCGTAGTTGGCTCGCCAACGACTCTTTCAGTTGGCGTGAATTACGGATTCGGGACCATGACCGCCCCTCCCATAAACCCGGAGGATGGAAGCGCGACCCAGACAACGCTAGAGATGCCGCCGATATGCAAGGTGGGTGCCGCTGATCTC
The DNA here is from genome assembly GCA_945865705.1 of Candidatus Sulfopaludibacter sp. SbA3. Lineage (GTDB taxonomy): Bacteria > Acidobacteriota > Terriglobia > 2-12-FULL-54-10 > 2-12-FULL-54-10 > SHUM01. Next base: position 450 of record CAMBEY010000107.1, on the reverse strand, counting down.
CCCGGCGCTGGCGCCGATATTCCCAATACGACATGCATTGTCTTTAATTCGCGCGGGTATCCCGTGGACGACGGTGGAACGATCAACGGCCAAAGGGCCATCTACGTTACCGACGGGAACGCCGTGGAGGGAGCGACGCTTTCCGTCACCGGCATCGCTCGAATTTGGCGCGGCGACGCGAGCGACGCGACCTACTGGATCAAACGCTGAGGCTGGATCAAACGCTGAGGATGACGATTATGGAAAAACAGCAGACCTGTCCGGTGCGACGATCCGGACTACGATCCGCGCAGGCGGGCATGACTTTGATCGAAACGGTAATCGCTCTGGCGATTCTCTTTATCGTGGCCACCGGATTGATGGGCCTGGGAGTGGTGGCAACGATTACCACGGAAAATCAGGGACATCTGGCCACCCGAACCGCGGAATACGCGCAGGACAAGATGGAAC
>CAMBEY010000106.1 GCA_945865705.1 Candidatus Sulfopaludibacter sp. SbA3 | reverse complement strand
TACGGTCAACTCGTAAATTGCCAGCCGAAGCAGATTCCGATCCACGGCGGGCATACGTTCCAAGCGCCAGTTCTCGGCATGCGTGCGAATCGCCTCATCCAGTTCCTGGATACTCTCGACGGCACCGTAAAACAGGCGATTTGAAATTGCCTGCAGCGCCACATCATCGGACCGTCGCGTGTTGGTCCAATAGATTTCCTGGATTCGCTCGGGCAGATCGCGGGCGAGATCCCACTGAAACAATAGCTGCAGGGCACACTCGCGCGCTTTTCTTCTAGAAGGCATATTGTATTGACAATTTGATTGACCGACCGTGGCGGGTGAAAAATAGTTTCAATCAAGTCTTTCTGGAAGCTACTTGCGTGTCCGACCCTTCGCGCGAGTCCTTACTGCCGGGGCTGTCGGTTTTTCAACTTCCTGCTCTGAACTGCCATAAATCTTTTTCACCAGATTGGCCATTTCAATGGCGGTCATAGCCGCGTCGAAGCCTTTATTCCCGGACTTCAACCCGGCCCGGTCCACGGCCTGCTCCAAGCTGTCCACGGTGAGGATACCATAGGCCAGCGGAATGCCGGTCTCCAGCATCACCTGCGTGACCCCGCGCGCCGACTCCGCGCAAACATAATCGAAGTGCGGAGTGTCTCCGCGAATGACCGCGCCCAGGCAAACGATGGCGTCATAATTTCCCGTTTCGGCCAGATGGCGCGCAGCCACGGGGATCTCCATGGCGCCCGGCACGCGAACGATGTCCACGTCGCTAGTGCCAGCACGCGTCAACGCATCCAATGCGCCGCTCAGGAGTCGCTCTGTTACAAATGAATTAAAGCGGCCAACCAGCACCGCCAGCCGCAATCCTGCGGCGCTCAATTCACCCTGCAGTTCTCGTTGCTTCATGCCCTCGTCCATTCTGCTGCCTTAAATTTCACAGATCCCTAACTGATTTCAGTATTCGCCAGGCTTAACGGGTTGCCGGCGGACTCACGATTTTCACGTTGGAGCCGCCTTCCTTCGCTGCATCGTCAAGAGCCCACTCCAGGCGATTAATCAACTCCGTAACCCGGTCCACATTATCCATGGTCCCCTCGCGGATGGCTTCAGCGAAGCCCGCAGTGATGTCCGGCGGTGCCGTACCCGTTCCCGAGGCGGTGTTAATGGCCAGCCGCTGCATCTTCTCCATCACCGGAGCGGAGTCCTTGGCGGTGGCGCCGGGAAGCACCAGCGCGAGCACTCGCGAGGAATACTTCAACGCGATATCATTTTGACGCAGTTGCTGCATGACGTTGCCGGAAAAGCGCTGAATGAAATCATCGAGAGTTGGATCTTCAGCTTTTCGGCTGCCCTCGGATTTTTTCCCGCCATCTGCTTTCGCAACGGCAACAAATTGCAGTAGACCCACAGTCAACGGCGACTTCTGTGTTCGCATTCGTTCCGCTTCCGAGGCTAAACAAGTCAGATACGAATCGCGGGCCAACAGGCCGGAGCGTTCATCGGTTACCGCCAGCGCCTTCATCAAATTGCGCAAACGAACATTGGCTACCGCCATGACAATCTGTTCGGCGATCGCTTCCAGCGCCGCCAGATCGTTACCGCGAAATGCCCTGCGCTTCCCGCACTCTTGAATGACAAGAATGCCGATATCCTGTTCGCCATCGCGCAAGGCGACAGCGACAAGCGAGTCCACACCCAGCAGCTTCAGCGCCTCCTGAAGTCCCGCGAGCATGGGAGATTCAGCTGCGTTTTCAGCAACCAATGGAAAATTCTTTCCCGCGATCGTTTGCTGAATGCCCATCACCAAGCGACCAAGGCTAGCACCATCGGAGGATTTGATTCCCGGCGAGATGTACTCCATGACCATGCTGGGCGGGCGATTGGGTGCGGCCAGTCCAACCACGCAACGGCTAACCTGAAGAAATCTTCCGAGGTCATTCACCGCCGTTGAGATTACTGCCTTTATGGTGCCTTGTCGCGATAGATTGCGGCTGATCTCGGATATCTTCTTCAAGTCCGCGCGGATATCTCTGGTTTCAGCAAGAGTGTCCGCCGCCATCGCCGCTGCCGGCGCGGCCTTTGGACTTGAAACATTGAGAACTCCGCCCCTTAGAAATAATGCTCGCAATTCATCGTTCCGGTCCGCTTCCTCCGGAAAAGTCTTGGCGATACGCTCCAGCCGCTCACGAGCTTTGTCAGACATCCCGTACTGCAAAAAAATCTCGGCTTGCAGCATCAGGTCTTTGAGTGAACTGGGAGATGCTTCCTGTGCCCGTCGGTCGTTGGAGGGCTGAATTCCCGACTCTGCCGAAAGAGTATCAGGCATGGCGGGAGTCGTGCGCTCATCCACGTGAAACGAAGGATTCGATTCAGGCTCCGAAGGGGCAAATCCAAGGCGTATCGACAGGGCCTGAAACTTCTTATCGTCAATTTGCCCGCGTAATTTCTCCAGAAGTCTGGACGATTCGGGGTTGTAGGGATCAATCGCCACCAGCGTTTCGAGCTTATCGGCCGCGCCATTAAAATTTCCTTCGGCAAAATAGAGGGCGATCAGTTTAGTAAGCGCGGCGGCAAGCGGGGCGTCCATGTTCATCCGATCCATGATGCGGATGATCAATTCAAATATGGGCACGCTGCTGTGGGGCAGACTGGCAAGCTTTTCGAACAGATAAAGCATTTCCTTGGAGGCATAGCCCTCACCCAGACCTTTTTCCAAACGCTGCAAAAACGTCTGAAATGCCTGCATGTTCCCTTGTTCAAAATAGCCCTTTGCTATCTCAAATAGTGCTTTGCTTGTTTCCGGATCTTTCCCGGCTAGGCGCCAGGTAAGCGCTTCCGCTTTGTCCGGCTGGCCACTCTTGCTGAATGCCTCTGCTAAAAGGCGAGCGACCTCAATGTTTTCCGTGCGAGTTTCTTCGCCTTCCCACAAAGAAATCACGCTTTTCGAATCGTCGTTCTTCAAATAGGCTTTTACCAAGGATATCTGCGCGGCCATATCGGCTGGATCAAAACGAACCACCTGATCGAGAGCTGCAATGGCTTCCGGCCATTTATTGATCGCAGCCATTTGGTCTGCCAACTTCCGAAAGGTCGTGCGCGCTACCTCGCGCCGGCCCAGCTTGGAAGCAGCTTCCGCCACTCGCCGCGTGATCTCCAGTGAACCCGGCTGAATTCTGAGCAAACCTTGCAGACATTCCAGCTTGAGTTCCGAATCCTTTTCTCCCGCAGTGTCCATCAATCGGCGATACTGCTCGGCAGATAAGTCCGGGCGCGACTTCTCTAGCGCTTGAGCCAGACGCATCACCTTTTGCGTATCAACCGTCCCGGTGACTTGCATCTTGCGCATCAGCTCGACAGCGCGCTGCGCGTCATTGCGCTCCATGGCTTTTTCAAACAGAAAGTTAAAGCACTCCATCGCTTCCTTGCCGCGCTTCATCGACTGATAAAGATCTGCGACGGTGTAGACGATGGAATCGTTGGAGGGCTCGTCCTTCCAAGCGAGCAAATACTCTTCGAGCGCACCCTCGATCTTGCCCCTCTGGAAAAGTTTTTCCGCTTTTTCAAGATGTTTGTTCATTAATGGTCTTTAATGGTCTTTGGAGTTCCCTGAATCGGAATCCCTAGCAAACAACCTTTCTATTGTAATGAAATCCGATGGCTTATGTTAGTGAATTGACAACTGGCATTCTATCCTGCCGGTTCCTAGCTTTGCACCTTCCCGTCATCCGTCCTGGTCCACCGTCCTTCATTGTCCGGTAGTACAGTCCTTCATCCCGCCCGTTGACGGTGGAATCGTCGGAGGTAAATTCGATGCATAGACTACCCGCTTGCACCGCCCAGGGGCTTGAGGTACAATACTTATTGCAACCCATTTGCAATAAGAACTTGTTAGGAGTTGAGGTCAGGCTTGCCTATTCATGCGGAACTGCACCAAGCTTCCTCCAATCTAGTTCCCACTCTAACGGAGAAGGCACAGCATTTATTAAGACAATCTAGCCCTAAAGAGAATTCCATCTAAGATCATGATTCAATCATTGGTGGTTACATTGCGCGAAGGAGTTGAGGCGGCCCTGATCATCGGGATCGCGATTATCTACTTGCGCAAGACTGGCCGCGAACAGGCCGTAAGAACCGTTTACTGGGCACTGGGCGCAGCGATCGCGGCGAGCATTGCGGGTGCCGTAATCCTGCAAGGCATCTCCATTAATCAGGAGGCATTCGAGGGATATGTTTTCCTGACCGCCGCCTTCTTCGTCTCCACCATGCTCTATTGGATGCACCGGGCCGCGCGTGGCTTGAAACAGCACATCGAACAGCGGCTGGAATCCGTATCCGCCCAGCCAGCAGCCTCGGTATGGGGCGTGTTTTTCTTCGTGTTTCTCATGGTCTTCCGCGAAGGCCTGGAGACGGTGCTGATCCTCAGCGCAGTTACCCTGAACTCCTCCGACTTGCTGGACTTCTTCGGGGCCATCGCCGGTCTGGTTCTCGCCACGATCTTTGGTGTGCTCTTTCTACGCGGTTCGGTGCGGCTGGACATTCGCCGCTTCTTCCAGATCACTACCATCATACTCATCGCCGTAGTCATTCAATTAGTAGTCTCCGGCTTGCATGAACTGTCTGAAGCGGGCGTGGTTCCTAGTAACCGGCAAATGATGGCTCTGATCGGACCCATAGTAAGTAATGACTTCTTCTTTATTGTACTCATTCTCGCTCTGGCCAGCATGATGATTCTATTTGACTGGCGCGCACGCAACACTCACCTGACTGATGATTCCAGCCTGCCCGCTGCCGAGCGCCGCTCTGCATTGTACATCGCTCGTCGTGAAAAACTTTGGGCCGGCGCCGTCTGCGCCAGCTCGTTGATTTTCATCATGGCCATCACCGCCGAATTCATTTATGCCAAGAGCCAGACATCTCTTACTCCTGCCCAGCCTGTAACCGCTGTGGATGGCGTGATCCGCATACCATTAGCGCAAGTGTCGGACGGCACGCTACAGCGTTTTCTCTATCAGGGCACGGACACGACGGCGCGCTTCATCGCCGTCCAGACCGGCGACCGCATCGGCACAGCCTTCGATGCCTGCGTGATCTGCGGTCCGCAAGGATACTATCAGCAGGGCCCGCACGTCTTCTGCAAGAATTGTACAGCGGAGATTTATGCGCCCTCCATCGGAGTCACTGGCGGATGCAATCCTATGCCTCTGACCTCACGCGTCGAAGGCAATGAGTTACTAATCAATGTAAGTGATCTAACTCCCGGCAGCAGATTCTTTACAGGAGATATTCCGTCAAGTAACTAACATGTCACGCTAGTTACTCGCCACTCACGCGATGTACTGGAGACTCATTCGCGAACCCTTTCGCCGACCTCACACACGCCGCCGGGCGCTGTGGGCCGTGGTGGCCATTGCGCTGGGCACAGCCGTGGCGGCGGCCATGCTAAACGTTTCGATTGAAATCGGCGATCGCATGGGCGAAGAAGTTCGCGCACTGGGCCCCAACATCGTCATCACTTCGGCAGGAGACTCTCTTCCCGTCGCCATCGGAGGCGTGCAATACCGCCCGGTCTCAGCGGAAAGCAGCCTCGCCGAAGGGTCTTTGCCCAAACTAAAATCAATTTTCTGGCGCAATAATATTAAATCATTCGCGCCGTTTCTTGCGGTTCCGACCAAAGTGCACACTTTCACGGAATTGACCAAATCGACCACTCTGACCACAGACAAATTATCCAAATTGTCGGAATCCGTGGTATCGGCCACTCTGACCGGAACGTGGTTCGATTTTCCGATGATTAAGAAGGCAGACGAATCTTTTCGGACCGGAATCCGCTCGCTGAATCCGGCTTGGTCAGTTCAAGGCGAGTGGGCCACCGACACGACTCCTCCTCTCGACTCCGACCAGCCGATTCCCGCCATGCTCGGTGAGCGACTTGCCCGGCAACTGAAGACGCAGCCCGGTGATCTCATCACAGTGAACCTCGCACCAGCCGACGGACAGGCGGTCGCGACATCCGTATTCCGCATCACCGGCATTCTTTCCACTGGCACAGCGGAGGACGATCAGATAGTTGCTCCTCTGGCGGCGGTCCAGAAAATCTCGGGGCGATTGGGGCAGGTGGAAACTATCCGCGTCAGCGCGCTGATCAAGCCGGAAGACCAACTCTCCCGGCGCGATCCGGAGTCCATGTCGCCGGCGGACTACGATCGTTGGTTTTGCGCGCCCTATCTTTCATCCATCATGTATCAGATCGGCGGCGCAATTCCCGGTTCCGTGGTGCGGCCGATCCGCGAAGTGGCCGAGACGCAGGGCAGCATCTTGAGCAAGATGAATTTCCTGATGGTGCTGCTCGCACTGCTGGCACTGCTGGCCGCGGCGATGGGCATCTCCAGCCTGGCCAGCCTTAGTGTTATCGAGCGCCGCCAGGAGATCGCTTTGATGAAGGCCATCGGCGCAACAGACGGATTGGTCTCCACCTTCCTGATGACGGAGATGGGCCTGCAAGGGCTGGCGGGCGGCATACTCGGTTTCAGCGGCGGACAACTGCTTGCCAGCGCAGTCGGTCGTGCCGTATTTGAAACCGATGTGGCTGTCCATTGGCTGTTGCTACCGGTCATTGTGGCTGGTGCGGTGATCTTAAGTCTGGCTGGCACATGGCTGCCGGTGCTGCGTGCGGTGCGCCAGCAGCCCGCACCCGTTTTGCGCGGGGAGTAGGATTTAATTTAATGACGAGCAGAGCACAATCCGGCGTGTCGTCGAACGCTAAACCCACGATGACCTCACAACTGATGATACCGCGCCTGCTGCTGCGGGCCATCGCACACCGGCCCGGCAAGCTGATTGCCGTGATGTCCGCGCTGGTGGTGAGCGCTACGCTCTCCAGCGCGTTTTTGAGTCTCTATTTCGACCTGCCCTCTAAGATGACTGCCGAGTTCCGAACGCTTGGCCCCAATCTGCTGATCGCTCCCGCCCAGTCGTCTCCGAATTCTTCGGGCACCGAGTCCGCGGACGCACCCCGCGCCATGCTGCCAGAAGCAACGCTCGCCCAGGCTCGCACACTGACTCCGTCCGCGGCGATGCTGCCATGGCTCTACGCGGTCGGCAGCGTGAACCAAAAGAGTCTGGTACTGGCGGGAACGGAGATGGAGCGCATTGCGCAGCTACATCCGAGGTGGGATTTGACATTAGCTCCCGCTTCATTCGAGCCAACAGGCACGCCAACAGTCGAGCCATCCGTATGGATGGGTGAGCGCGCCGCGGAACAGCTTGCCCAGAAGGGTTGGAGCGCTGAATCGAACAACGAGCAGATGGTGAAGATTACTTACGCGGGAAGTGAGCTGGAATTGCCCCTGCGTGGAATCGTCGCCACGGGCGGCAGCGAGGACGAGCAGATATTCTTGTCGCTGGGCACCCTACAGGAATTAACTGGGCACAGCGGTCAACTCAGCGTCATTGAAGTAGCCGCGCCCGGCGAGACGGCTCAGGTGGAGGCGGCGCGCGCCGCGCTCATCGCCGCACTCCCGACAGCTGGCACTGGTGGCACTGGCGCTGGCGGCATTGAAGTTCGCGCACTGCGGCCCGTCATCGAAGCGCAGGCCCGCGTCGTGATGAAGATTCGCGGCCTGATGCTCGGCTTGACCACCATCGTCCTCGCGCTGGTCCTGTTAAGTGTGATGACCACGGTCAGCGGGCTGGTGCTGGATCGCTCGAAGGAGATTGGCGTGATGAAAGCGCTGGGCGGCAGCGACGGCCGCATCCTGCAGCTTCTGATGGCGGAGACTTCCCTGCTGGCCTTGGGCGCATCAATTGCCGGATATGCCATAGGCTTTGGCCTGGCGAGGATGGCGGCGGACCGCATCTTCAATATTGCTTCTGGTGAAGCGGCGCTGGCTTTGCGCGGAGACGTCTTCGCGGCGGCGGTAGGCATTACGGTGGCCGTGGCCTTACTCGCCTGCGCTCTTCCTGCGCAGCAGATGAAGCGTATTGACCCGGCTGTGATTCTGCGCGGCGAGTAGGGCGGGGCGAACAGAGCCGCGGCGCTGTGATACCTTCTGCGCACGGCCCGCTCGATTGACGAAGGAACATAAGGGAATACTTCGGTTAGACTGGATTTTAGGACTGCAGGAAACCAGATGAAGAAGAATCAGGTGGAACCCGGTGCGCCGTTGATTGAGATTGTCGGTCTGCGCAAGCAGTACGGCAAATCTCACGGGAACACGCGCCCCGTCATCGCGCTGGATCACCTGGATCTCACCGTGGCGGGCGGCGAGTGGGTGGCCATCATGGGGCCGTCGGGTTCCGGCAAGAGTACGCTCCTGAACATTCTGGGTGGCCTTGATCAGCAGTCGGCTGGCTCGGTGCGCATAGCGGGGACGGAGCTTGCCCGCCTCTCCAAGCAGAAATTGGCGGGCTTTCGCGCGGAGCACATCGGCTTCATTTTCCAGCAATTTCATCTGATCCCTTACCTTACCGCTGTAGAGAATGTGATGCTGGCGCAGTACTTTCATTCCATCTCCGACGAACGCGAGGCGCGGGAGATGCTGGAGCGCGTTGGCCTGGGCGCTCGCGCCACGCACCTGCCTGGTCAACTTTCCGGCGGCGAGCAGCAGCGCGTGGCCATCGCCCGCGCGCTGATCAATCAGCCGAGCTTGTTGCTCGCCGATGAACCTACAGGAAATCTCGATGCGGAGAATGAGACCATCGTGATGCGCCTGCTGCGCGAGCTGCACGGCGAAGGACACACCATCATCATGGTGACCCACGATCCCATCATCGCCCGTTCGGCCAATCGCCGCATCGACCTGGCCCACGGACGCATCGAACGAATAATGGATCACAGCCCGACCAGCAGCCGTTTCAGCATCGAGCAAGAGAGGGACTTTGACGAAGTGCTAGAGCAGCTCTGGGTGCTGGAAGAAACCGATACGCCAGCCACGCTGGAACAGATTCATTCCACTTGCGGCGCCAATCCAAGATCGCTGCCGATGATGCGGGAGATTGGCCTGCTGCAGCCTATTGGCCTGTTGCAGCCTATTGGCAAGTTGCAGCCGGGAG
>CAMBEY010000105.1 GCA_945865705.1 Candidatus Sulfopaludibacter sp. SbA3 | reverse complement strand
TATCGACTCTGGTGGATCATCTCAGGATGAAGTGCTTCAGTTTGTTCAGCATGCTCTACATTATCTTTGGTGTTGTGGCGTTTGAGTGTTGATGTGATAAGTGCTACAGAAGTCCAGTACCTCTCACTACATCGGGGCACATTCGAACTGCAATAGTTTGTACTAGGTAGGGCAAACATTCAAGGAGCTTTCGCCGAATAGATTTGATCGTACTACCGATAGAACACGACCTCCTCATTGGCTAGCTTCGCCTCCCAACCCGCGCGCTCCAGTAAAGGGATCTCGCATTCCCCATCGGGCCAGCCGATACAAAGGTAGGCCAAGAACCGCCAATCTGGAGGCACCTCCAGTAATGATTCCATCGATCCCGGATTCAGGATGGAGACCCAGCCCAACCCCAATCCAACTGCGCGCGCGGCTAACCAGAGCGTGTGAATCGCCACCACAACAGACCAGATCCTGGTTTCTGGCATCGTCTGCTGCCCAAGTCCTCTACCAGTACTTGAGCGGGTATTTACGAATACCGCGACTTGGACAGGTGCTTCCGCTAGACCTGAAAGTTTGAGTTTCGAGTACCGACCCGCGATCTCGCCGGAGTACCCTTGAAGCGCTTCGATGTTGCACTTTTCAAACTCTCGCCGAACTGCGGCTCTGCCGTCTTCGGAATTCACAACGACCCACCGCCAAGGCTGCGAGAAACCGACGGACGGGGCCATCATGGCCTTCTTAAGTAATGATTGTATGAGCTCGTCTGATATAGCATCCGTGCGAAAATGCCGCACGTCGCGCCGCCAGTGCAGCAGTTCATCAAGCTGGTGGCAAAATTCGGTGTCAAATTCTGGGCCTGTCATACTGTGCTTACACCACCTTGCTCGAATGTAGCCATCTGTGTGTAGAGTGCCATGGCACTTTCGAGTAGCCCGATTGCGAGCGTCGCTCCTGTCCCTTCGCCCAAACGCATCTCCAAATTGAGTAGCGGCCTCTTCTGGAGTGCCGCAAGCATTTTATGGTGTGCAGCCTCGGCGGATTGGTGTGAAAAGATTAAGTACCCCATAACATTCGGGTTGAATGCTCGGGCTACGAGAACCGCCGCACCACAAATAAACCCATCGATCATGACTGGCAGGCGCTGCGATGCCGCTCCCAGAAGAAATCCAGCCATCGTTGCAATTTCAAATCCACCCAAAGCGCACAGAATCTCTGCAGGATCGTTAGAAGCGATGGTAGTTCCGTGTAGCCGCAAAGCGCTGGCGATAACCTCGGCTTTGTGCAAAATTCTCTCCGCATCCAATCCAGTGCCCGCTCCCGCGGCATCGTGGGGTGAGCAACCGGTGAGCGCACACAGCAGCGCACTCGCAGACGTAGTATTGCCGATGCCCATTTCGCCTACGGCCGCGATATCGGCCCGCTGGCGGACTTCCCCCGCCAAGATAATACCGTTCCGCAACGCCTGTTCAGCCTGTACTATTGTCATGGCTGGCTCTTTGGCAAAGTTGGCTGTGCCCTGACCACACTTATAGTCAAGAGCGCCCACCTCGACTGGCCCATCTACCCCAGCATCAACGACCACTGGTTCGATGCAGAGTTGACGACATAAGACGCTGATAGCGGCGCCACCGGTCAGAAAATTCCTCACCATTTGCGCGGTTACTTCCCGTGGAAAGGCACTTACACCTTCCGCTGTCACCCCATGGTCGGCGCAAAACAATACCAATACCTTGCGATCGATCCGGGGCCGATCTGTGCCGTGCATAAGAGCGTATTCGACAACTAACGATTCTAGCCGGCCCAAGCTACCCGGGGGTTTCGTGAGGGAATTCCAGTGCTGCCAAACTCGCGCCTCTAGCGCCTGATCGGTTGGGTCTGATATTTCAATATTCAAGTTCAAGTGTCGGTACCTCTAGTGTGTGCTCATTGAAATTCTGCAATATTGTTGCCATTCGAATCAGCCGAACTACGCCGACGCGAGAATCGCCAAGGAAACTGTCTCGGAAGCAATACATAGAAAACCCAAACAATCCCCGGTGACGCCGCCAAGACGAAGCAGAAACCACCGGCGCACCAGCAAGAGCAGAGCGCAATTGGCAGCTAGCAGCTGGAAGCCCATCGGCCATCCTGTAATAGCAGCGAGGACTAATGATTGACCGGCTACCCAGAAACCAGCGCGGGAAGGCAGCGTGGAAATGAACGTAGCGCCGAGTCCGTCGCCAGCCGGAAGGCTTGTAGCCGCGAGCAATGCCATCATTGCTCGCGATAGGCCGTAGACCGCAACTAACTTCAGCCATGAGTACGGAGGCAATAATGCTAGCGCTTGCCAACGAATCAAAAACGAAGCCATCAGGGCCAAAGCGCCATGCGCTCCAATGCGGCTATCCTTCAAAATTTGGTGCATCCGCTCGCGACTGCGGTGGGCTCGAATGGCGTCGCATACATCGGCTAGACCGTCTTCATGCAAACCTCCGGTCAGTAGTGCAATGACAGTCATCGCAACGATCGGTCCCAGCTTCCACGGTAGAATTGCCGCGCAAACTAGCCCCAGCAGGACGCCAACAATGGGAAAGGCCCACGCTGCGTCTCCCAGTTTTCCTTTCGGGGCGCTAATCGGAATAATCGTCAGAAACTGGAGCGCTGCACGCATAGTTCATTTAACCCGCAGTGGTACTCCGAAAATCATCCAGTAAACCTCGACTGCAGATGCGGCAGCCTGCTGATTCAGCATCCCGGCCAGATCACGGAACCTTCGAGCCTGCGCATTTTCAGGGACAATTCCGCAACCGACTTCGTTCGTGACCAATATGCACCGCAGAGGGGATGCCACAGCGGTATCGAGAACTTCATTGAAGCTCGGCTCAAGTCCTTTGAAAAGCATGTTGTTGAGCCACAACGTCAGACAATCGACCACGATGACATCGAATGTCTTCTGCTGATCGAGAATGACTTTGGCTAGTTCGAGCGGTTCTTCTATGGTGACAAAATCAGTGCCCCGGTCCTGTTGGTGTTTTTGAATCCGAACTCGCATTTCATCGTCGAAGGCTTGGGCAGTGGCAAGAAATCCACGGCGCTGACCGCACTGCCTTGCAAGCGTGAGCGCATAGCTGCTCTTCCCACTGCGGCTACCGCCGCCTATTAAGACGACCGACATTAGGAGTCCCCCTCCTTTGGTCCAGCACCAAGCGTATAGCGAGCGAGGATGGGCACATCCAGCTCGTGCAAATCTTCAAGGATACGTTCTTCGGACGAATCCCCACGATGTTTTAGGAATGCCACAGCTAAGCTCCCGCTGTGAGCGCAACCCACCCCTAGAGCGCCAGCCCGTTGTGCGAGGGTAACGAATTCCTTCCATCTAGGGTGTGGGTAATAAGTCTGTTGGATGGCAGCGCTTTCAGTGGCCACTTGAGCTACGCCAGCAGCGTCGCTTCGTTCAATGCTGTTTTCCAGTATATCGAGGAGACATTGAAAGGCTTCGACCTCGAGAACCGAGTAGGCTGGCAGCCGACGTGCCACGGTATCGACCGGAGGGCCACCCAGATCAATGGCGATCACGCGCATCGATGGATAGGCCAGACCAAGCGGTCGCAGCAGCCGCCCTTGTCGTTGATGGAATGCTACAGGACGCAGGTTGAACATAGTGGAGTCCGCCGCCCATTCCGACTCAACCGACCAACGTGCAACTTCATTGATCGAGCAATTGCGGCCCAAGAGACTGGCGACCGCACGAATCGCTGCTACGCAGTCAGTTGTCGAAGATCCGCAACCCCTCCCGACAGGCGTGCGGCTATCGATGACCAACCGGAAAGACCCTGAGCGGCTGCCAAGATGTTCCCAGGCCGTACGAGCAGCTTGCAGTGCTTTGGTCTTCCATGATGGCTCAACTTGGTCGTCACCCTCATCCGTTTTCCATATAGTCGCGTGGCTCACAAAGGGGGGAGCGGGAAGGGTCACTAAAAATGGTTCCGGTCGCGACTCTTGGCAGGTAACTCCCTGCAGAAGCTCACCGGCGTGACCAATACTGAAGCCTTTGCCATACCGCGCGTTAACGCGTCCAGAGTAGCCAGACAAAGAAGGGCCCTCCCAATAATGCCGTTGTCACACCCACCGGGATTTCAATCGGAGCGAGCACACTACGTGAGATCGTGTCGCACACGACCAGAAATGCTCCTCCTCCAAATAATGCTGCCGGCAGAAGCACCCGGAGATCCGGGCCAATCAATCGGCCCAACAGATGTGGCACGATTAACCCGACAAAAGCGATTGGCCCGGTAATAGCCGTCAGCGTGCCGGTCAGCAAGGCTCCTGCGATGAAGCCTTGAATCGAAAGGCTTCCAGTGTCTAATCCTCGTCCCGCTGCCCAGGCGTCACCGTAGGACAGGACGTTCCAGGTTCTCGCCCGGACCAGAATCCAAAAACATACCGGAACAACCACTACCGCCAGCAAACCCAGAGTGGAGTATTCAACCGCATCGATTCCACCCATCAGCCAGTGCGTGATCTGAAAAGATTTAGTGATCCCCGCCAAGCTATGTAGAAGCAGCACCACAGCCGAGCATATTCCATTGATTGCGATTCCGGTTAACAGAAGGGTAAATGAGGAGAATCGCCTCTTGACGCGAGCCAACTTCGCAGCAACCACAATCACTGCGCCTGCGCCCACCAATGCATAGAGCCACACCAGCGGGAAGGAAGTTTCACGGTCCGCCGTTGTTGTTATCGCAATCACCGCACCGAGAGATGCCGCTGCGGAAACTCCCAGCGTGGACGGTGTGGCGAGCGCATCGCGAAGCAGTGCCTGAAACAGGGCGCCGGAGACCGCCAAAGCACCTCCGGCCAACAGCGCGAGTAACGCACGAGGCAGGCGTAGTTGCAGGAAAATGTTCCAATCCGGTTGCTCCTGGCGAATTAGTTTCCCAAAGTCCAATCCCGATCCGCCAACCAGCGGGCAGACTGCAATGGTTGCCAAAGCAATAGTGCCAAAGATAATGAGCGCCCAAAACGCTCTCTTGCGTAGTTGATCATCCATAATTTAAGAACACGCGGCCTTGTTCGTTGCGGTGCCACTCAAATGGAACATGGAATACAGCTTCCAGGCTCTCAGGGCGCATGGCATCACTTGGAGGCCCATCTGCCACCAATCGTCCCTCGCTCAATACCCAAACACGATCGCTTCTGCGCGCCGCAAGATGCAGATGATGCGTAACGATCAAAATCAATCTACCCTGGTCGCGAAGCCGTGCGAGAAGATCCCATAGTTCAGTCTGGTTTTCCGGATCGAGATGCGCTCCAGGCTCGTCCAATAAGAAGATCGGGGCGGCCTGGGCCACCGCAGCGGCGACCAACACCCGTTGCTGTTCTCCGCCGCTTAATGTCGAGAATCGTCGTTTTCGAAAATGCCCCAGGCGAGTTACTTCCAGAGCTGCTTCGAGAACTGCTAGATCCTCATCGGTCTCATAAAGTCCACTGCTATGCGGTGTCCGTCCAGTCAGGATGACTTCTTCGACGGTAAAAGGAATCTCGTCAATTTTTTGCTGCGGCACGTGTGCCGCTTGCTGGCAAAGTTGCTGATGACTCATTTTTCTGATGTCTAAATCATGCATGCAGCAAGTACCTTCGTAGCCTTGCAAGCGACCGGCGATCACATTGATCAGAGTCGACTTCCCCGCGCCGTTGGGACCGATCACGGCGACTACTTCCGGATGGTCCACCGTGGCAGTAATCGAGCACAACACGGGAGTCGATCCGTACTTGTAAGAGAGGCCGTCGATATGCAAGATGTTCAACGCGCGGGCCTCTCCTGCAACATTTTGGCGAATGCCTCCGCAGCTTCTGCTATCCGAGGACCGGGCACCACGAAGATATCCGCAGCGACGGCATACACACGTTTAGAAGTCACAGCCTTCAAGTCTCCCTGTTTCTCCCAAAGCTTCACGACATCCTGCTTATGCGTTTCAGTCACCCCAATCGTTTCCGCCATGTCTCCCATGTCGACGATCACTTCAGGATTGATCCGCAGCACAGCTTCCAACGAAATTCTCGGGTAGCTGACCAGCGAATCGGCGAGTGCGTTGTGGCCACCGGCAATAGCAATTAGTTCATTCAGGAACGATCCCTTGCCCACAGCTACCAAGCCATCCAAACGGCCGGGTGTCCGTCCAACTATAAATAGCAAGCTCTTGCGTGGCTTACCCGCTGTTACTCGCCGTAGGGCCTGTAGCCGATCTCGTATCGATTGTTCTAACCTTGCCGCCTTTGTTGTCATGTCTATCGCAATTCCGATTTGGCGGATCGATCTAAACATATCCTCCAAACCCGTGTTGTTCAGTCTGAGGGGTGGGATACCCAATCGTCCCAATTGACTGGCAACTTGCGGCACGTCTTCGTTGAGAAGAACCAGATCAGGCTTGAGTCGGACAATCGCTTCCACGTTTGGACGCAGATAAGTACCTACTTTGGGTAGACGTTCGACGTCGGTTGGGAAGTGACAGTGATTTGAAACACCAACCAGACGATCGCCCGCGCCAATTGCATATACAATTTCGGTGAAGCTGGGAGCCGTCGAAACTATCCTGCGTGGCTCAGCGTGGAGCGCCAGAGTAAACACGAGTAGACTTAGGAGCAATCGCACACAAACTCCTTCCAAACTGCCAGCAATCGCTCGTTCTCCCAGCGAGGGCGTACCGCCAGCCTGACCGCACTTTGTTCGCATCCTGGCCAACCTGTGCAGTCGCGGATCAATATGTCGCGCTCTGCTGCGAATTCCACTAACTTCGACGCATATGGCGCCTCTACGTAGATATAATTTGCCTCTGATGGCCAAACCTGTACACTTGGCATGGCGGCAATTCGTTGTGCGAACCAAGCACGTTCCTGTCGAACGAATTGTCGGGTGGCTTCCGCGTGTTCACGATCATCCAACGCAGCCATTGCAGCTCGTTCCGCAAGAGCATTAACGGCCCATGGCTGGTGCATCTCGGACAACCGCACGATAGAATCCGGATGTCCCGCTAGCGCGCCAACTCGCAACCCCGGAATTGCATGAAACTTCGTCAGCGAACGAAGCACGAACAATCGAGAGAACTCACTTGTGTACCTAATCAAGCTGCCCGCGGTTGAAAAATCAATGAACGATTCATCGACAAGAACAATGGTCTGCGACCGGCGCAAGTACTCGATCACAAATTTGGCATCAATCAGGTAGCCGGTCGGATTGACAGGGCGCGTCAGCACAAGCGTCCCTCGTTCGGGCCAAGTTTCCGGATTGGCAACGTTGCACTGCATTGCATTTGGCCACAATCGATGCAACTCAGTGAAGACCGGCACCGCCAAGTGCCCATCGCCAAAGCACGCGCAGAAATCTCGCAGGAGGTCCACCGCCCCGTTGCCCGTGAGAATCTGTTCCCTTGCAATTCCCCACTCCAGCGCTAACCGACAGCGCAGGTCCGATGAATCGATAGAAGGGTAATGTGCGATCCGATCGAGCGACGAAACAATGGCCTCCTTCACTCTTGCGGATGGGCCTAGCGGATTGATGCTCGCGCTGAAATCGATGATCTGCTGCCACGGAATGCCGCGGCGATTCGCCACCGCAAAAACGTCGCCGCCATGCTGGAATCCTGGATAGGTTAGGCCCATGCCGTGATCCCTCCCAACAGCGCAACGAAGAGCCCTGCTGTCGAATAGACAACGGTCCGCAGAAGTCCATAGAGGCGCCAATCTAGGGGCTGCAATGCGTCGCCAAGGAACGCTTTTTGCGAGCGCACGCCGTGATAGCAGTTCACGCCGCCGAACTGCACACGTAACGCACCCGCCACGGCTGCTTCTGGATAGCCGGAATTAGGGCTTGGTTGCTTGCGCGCGTCGCGTAGCGTGGCGCGAAAACTATTACGAGCATCGAGCCCCGGCAATAACAGTGCCACAATCCCGTATGGTCAAAATAGTCGAACTTGTTGAATTCTAGGCAGTTCTGCGATAGATTCTGCGGATGGCAAAGACGGGTTGGTTGCGGTTTCTGGGCTATCTGAGCGGAATGGTGAATCAAGAATTGCTGGGTGCTTCCTCAATCCAGTGTTGTTGGGTCCTCTATAACTTTAACAAAGAGAAAAGATTAACTGGATTGTTTCGCACTTCACGCCTATGAGGAGGGAATTTCTTTGTAAGCTACTGAATATTAAAATATTAGGGTGGTCGCAACAACAGCCGATAGCGGAAGCACCGATTCCTGTTAGATACCGCAGAAAAGTGTATGATCCGCATTCTGCGGAGCTTCACTAGTAGAGGGATTTCCACTTCGCGCTTATGTTTCGGAGCGGGCTTAAAGGGATTAAGTAAGGAAGTGTCAAGGGCGGAGAAAAACTACCGGGCGCGGCAGTAGCTCGGCAATATCCCGTTCCAGGTTCTCGTTGGCGGGTATGCGGATGGCATATTTTACTCCGCGCTCTTCCAGTGCTTCATAAATCTCCGGCTTGGCGAAGGCCGCATCGGCTCGAAACACCACTTCCTTGCCCATCCGTTGCTGGCGCTCGATCTCTGGCAACAAAAGTTCTTCCCAACCCTCCGCGCTGTGCACGTTACCAGAACGAAGCTTTGCCGCCAGACAATCGCCTTCGCGGCTGAACAACAGAAGCGGGTGATAGCAGGTCGATTCGAAGTGCCCGTTATAGGCACTCTGCTCCTGCTCCCCATAAACCAGAATCTCGGTTGAGTCCATGTCCAGCACGGTGCGGTACGGCGAATCCAGCGCTTCTGCTTTACCGATCAGCTCCCGGTTCAGCCGTGCCAGCCCCGCGAAGTTTTCAGCCTCGGCCAGCATCTCCGTCTCGAACGTCTGTAACCGGGAAGTCAGGGCCGCCCCCCGTTCCCAGATCTTCGCTGAACCAATCAGCCGGAAGGTCGGATCTTGCGACAATCCCTCCGCATCGTTCATGTCCTCGTACCCAGCCAGACGGCTGTCCCCGGCGAATTGTTATTTCGGGAAACAATTCATGGGGATAGCGGGTTTTGCTAATATGCTGGGATGCGCAATCTTGTCATCCTTTTTGTCCATGTGTTGGCTACTCTTGGTCGGCTCCTGGGGCCGGGCGGCATTCGTTCCGTGGTCGCCGA
>CAMBEY010000104.1 GCA_945865705.1 Candidatus Sulfopaludibacter sp. SbA3 | reverse complement strand
ACTGAACCTCTGTGCTCCATAAAGAATCGCCTGGCTGAATGAATACGGTGGGTCGCAATAGATCAGATCGCCAGCCTGAGCCTTAGACATAGACTCTTCAAAATCGCAGGTCACAAACTCTGCGTGTCGTACTCTCGATTTCCACTCTTTCACCCTGCCAGCAAACGAACGGGGATCTATTGGGCTATGTGGTCCGCAGGGAGTAGACATGTAGCCATCCGCCTGACGAAACCGGACAACGCCGCCATAACAAGCCCGGGAGAGAAAAACAAAATCGGCGCCGTTGGGATTGGCGTTATAGCTTGCCTTAATACTCTCGTAGGCCGATTCCTTCCCTTCTGCGTGGGCCCTCATCCATCTGTCCGAATACCATGCCTCGAGGCGGTTATGATCCCGCTTTAACATTTCCCAAATTTCCATTAAGGGAACAAACGCGTCGGATGCAACTGCTCGATTCGGACTCAGCGAACCAAGGACCGCACCGGAACCTAAAAACGGCTCGTAGTACGTCCCAAACCTTCTCGGAAACATGCTGATGATTTCGTGAGAGAATCGCTGCTTGTTGCCAACCCACTTGAGCAACTGAGTTTTGAACGGGCGTACGGCACACCGGCGGTCGTTGACCAGTGCTTCGCTACCCGGCGATGGCTCGTCTAGGATTAGACCCAATTGCATGGCAAACTCTATGTTTAATCGTCCAAAACAAGATTATTCCATAGTGGAATAATTAGCAAGGAAATTATTTAATTAATGCCGCATCCAGATATCCGTGCGCATAGTGCCGCGTTGCAGGTGTTGCTTAAGGAGCTACGTCAGGAGATGAACCTGACGCAGATCGATCTTGCCGCAATTCTGGAGCAATCTCAATCATTTGTTAGTAAGTATGAAAGCGGCGAACGAATTCTGAACATCTTGGAAGTTCGCTTTCTCTGCATTCGTTTAGGAATTTCGTTGACGGAGTTCTGCAAACGTCTCGAGCAGAAAATCAGCCAAGCAGAAGGGACCGCTTCGTGAGGCCTAACAAAAAGTTTCAACAGCAACCCAAATCATTCTGGGGAAGCGTACGTTCTCTCAGTCAAGAGATTGGGTACACCGAACGGGGACAAGGCAAATTGCTAGTGCCGAGTCCGGAACGAATGTCACAGGCTTTTGTTGATCTTGAGTTGGATCCCGCCAACATTGTCACCGAAGACGGCCAAACCACAGAGCTGGGCAAATTGCTGCACGAGTATTTTGCATTCCGGGCGCAGGTTCTTTTAAGCCACGTAGAACCTCGCCTAATGGATGCTGCGCGAGCGAAGAAGGTTTTTAACGATCTGACAAAGGAAGCTGCGCCCAGGCTGCCCCCTTCCGATGAACAAACAAAAAGGCGCCATGGCCGCTCCGGCATTTCTGACAGGCATTGTCAATATGCTCATCGAAAAGAATGGCGCCGGGATTGCATGTGATCTCGATCCACGTAAGCTCACGACCTTCACGAAAGATGGAAAGCCGGTGCGTACGCTTTCACGAAGAGTAGATGGAGCCTTCCCGCGCTCCATCAACCCGATAGCAGTATGGGAAATCAAAGAATATTACTACACGACGACTTTCGGCAGCAGGGTTGCTGATGGCGTATATGAAACACTTTTGGACGGGCTTGAACTCGAAGAACTGAAAGAGCACGAACATGTCGATGTGAAGCATTACCTCATGGTTGATGCTTACCTGACGTGGTGGACTATGGGAAAATCCTATCTCTGCCGCATGATCGATATGCTGCACATGGGGTATGTCGATGAGGTTCTTTTTGGATACGAGGTCGTCGAGGAACTGCCTCGACTAGTACAAGAGTGGGTGGCCCTTTATAACCAGGGCGCAGCGGAAGATCACGGCTGATTAGCGATCTGCCTACATGTTTGTCGCCGCCATTTTCACGCCTTCATGCCGGCATGTATTCGATCCGCTACCGCATCAAATGACGCGGGACAGAAACCCGGGGACAGGAACATGTGAAGAAATTGATTTTGAAAAAACGGGCTGAGAAAAACCTCCACAATTGCCCTACAATCGACTTTCACCGTGTCAGGAGACATTTTCTATCCCCCCAAACACTGGCGGTTTTAATTTCTTCACATGTTCCAGATGGGACGTTCCCCGCGGCTCTTCTACTCCTACTTCGAGAGCCCGCGATTGAGTTTGATCAGGCGGCGCGCAGGCGGGACACTCGCAGTTTGCCGCGGTTTCGTTCGGCGTGCCAGAGGTCGTGCTGGAGTTGCTGATGGAGCCAGCTTTCCGCGCTGGTGCCGAAGGCGATCGACAGGCGGACGGCCATCTCCGGGCTGATCCCGGAGCGCCCCCATCGTCATCATGATGCACCCGGGGAATTGGGTGTGGGGAATAGGGAATGGGGGTAACACGGAAGATGCGCACCTGCTTGCCCGAAGGGCAAGACCGTGAATAGCCGTAGGTGCAAACCTACGGATACGAATACCCCCATCAATTTGCGGCCCTGACGGGGCTGGACATTTGCCACGGTCACGCTTGGGCGCGATACGGCGAGGCGGGACCATGGCTCGGGTCGTCGGTTGCGGGCGCAACATGCGCAGTCGGAGGTCAACCCCTGTCCGGGGTTGCTGTCAATTCCTGGCGTGCGGTCCGTAGGTTGCACCTACGGCTATTCACGGTGCGCCCCTTCGGGGCTTGGGGGCCTCACTCTGGGGCTCGCCGGCGTTTCTCCGGGGCTTGGTGCGCCCCTTCGCGTTTCATTGATTCATTTGCGAGGCGATATTGATTTATTTGTGATGCGACTTTACTGGATGCCCGAAGGGCATCACTGTGAATAGCCGTAGGTGAAACCTACGGACGACAACGCCAATCGCGACCCCAACCCCGAAGGGGTTGACTGTGGATCACACGAGATATTTCTCTTCGAACTCGATCCCGGCTTCTTTCAACAGGCGGCGATACTCATCGGCGAATGTTGTCTTCTTGTGGTGCTCGGGCTGATGCTTGATGTACTCGATCACCGACGGGATGTCGCGCGCGGAACAGGTGAATGCGCCGTACCCTTCCTGCCAATTGGTGAAATTGCGGAACACCTGGTCGTGCTTGATCCAACGCGCTGATCCGGTTTTGATATCTTTCACCAGCTCGGCCAGCGGGATGGTTGGATGCAGGCTGGTCAGGATGTGAACGTGGTCCGCAACGCCGCCGATGCGGTAGAGGTGGCTGTTGCGATTCTTGAGGACGCCCCAGATGTAATGGAATAATTCCTCGCGGCGATCTTCCGTCAAGACAGGCCGGCGGTCCTTTGTTGAGAAGACAATGTGATACGCGATGGCTGTGTAGGTTGCCATCCATTGATTCTACGCCAGAGATGTCGCGTCAGTACGGCCCCGTCAGGGCCGATTGTTTACTTGTGGGTTCGTCGTCCGTAGGTTTCATCTACGGATACGAATGCCCCCGTCAATTTGCGGCCCTGACGGGGCCGGACATTTGCCACGTTTCGAACCACGATGCGGCTTGCCGGGTGAGGTCGCGAATTCCATCAGCGGAGGTCAACCCCGTCCGGGGTTGAATCCAATTTCTGGCGTGCTTCGCTCCCAAGTTCTATTCACCATGCAGCGCCTCACCACCCATCACTGCCGACTCCTCATTCCCCTGTCGTCCCGCCGACGGAACGGCAAATCCCGGCAATATTGGTGGATTTGGAAAATTTGTCCTGCACCGGCGGAACCGCGAATCTTGTCAGACTGAATAATCTTGTCAGATTGAATAATTTGGATAATTTGGCGGACAAGGGGCGGCTAGAGACGGACAAGGGGAGCTCAGGGAAGGGGAAAATTCAGGGGGGAGCGGGGAGGTTGGGGAGTTGTTTTTCCCGAACCTCTAACCCCGCATCCAGCACCCTGTCGATCTGGTCAAGTTGGTCAGAACCGTGAACGTTTGCACTTTGGGCAGAACCGCGAATTTGGTTAAGCTGTAACGTTAAGCTGTAACGTTAAGCTGTCACCGGGACGCAGTGCTCGGCGAAGGCGGCTTTTAGGTCGGCGGCGATGGCGGTGGCGTCGCGGCTTTCGATGTTGGCGCGGGGCATGAAGTAGACCAGCTTGCCGTCCTTCACCAATGCCACTGACGGGCTGCTCGACGGAACCTCGGGGAACCAGGCGCGCAGCTTGGCCGTGGACTCCATGTCCTGTCCAGCAAGCACGGTGGCCAGGCGGTCGGGACGCGGCGACTCGGCGATGGCTTGGCGCACGCCGGGGCGCGCTTTGCCCGCGGCGCATCCGCAGACCGAGTTGATCACCAGCAGCGCCGTGCCGGACTTGTCGGCCATGAAGGAGTCCACCTCGGCGGCGCTTAAGAGTTCCTGAAAGCCGGCGCGGGTGAGTTCGTCGCGGAACGGTTGGACCAGCAATGATGGGTACGGCATAGTGATATTCTCCTTTAACGACAGGGGCGGTGATAGTTTCCAGCGGCGGGGAAGCGCAGCGCGCGCGCCACTGTTGGACACACCAAACCCGAGAATCTAGTGTACCTTAACTTGGGCTGAAATGAGTATTCGATGCGGGCGCCGGCCGGCCTGCGATCGCTCGAAAATCGCTAGCATAAAATATTTATTTGCAGCGGCCAATCTGTGCTAGCATAAATATGTGTTTGAAGAAGTCGGTTTGCTCGAAACCGTCTACGGACCCTGTTGGCTGCTTCCTGCCGTATTGACTCCATCAAATCACCATTCGCTGCGATGAGGCATTGTTCTGACGACCGGCCAGTTCGGGCGTAGGCCATTTGGCTCCGCTGTATCCAAGGAGAAAGAGTAATGAAAAATCTGTTTGTAGGAAATATGAGCTTCCAGACTACGGAAGATCAGTTACGCGCGATGTTTGAGCCATTTGGCGCAATCGAGCGCGTCAGTGTGGTTACGGATCGTGATTCGGGCCTGCCCCGCGGATTCGCTTTCGTCGAAATGACCAACGATGACGAAGCGGGCCGCGCTATTGAGGCGTTGAACGGCAAGGAAGTCGATGGTCGTGCTTGGAACGTCAACGAAGCGCGTCCCAAGGCGGAGCGCAGCGGACCGCGTCCCGGCGGCGGTGGCGGCGGCTACGGTCGTGGCCCCGGCGGCGGTGGTGGCCGTGGCGGCAGCGGTGGTGGTGGTGGTTATGGCGGCGGCGGTGGCGGACGCGATAGCGGCGGACGCGGCGGATATCGCGGTCGCTAGATTCCATTTTAGCTCGTCTGTTCACAGGACTGCTTGCGATGCGGGCAGTTCTGTGAGCGGATTTGCCTAAAATCCAGGCACTATAACATCAATTTACGGCAATCGGCCAAGACATAAGATACGCAGAGTATCCAAGGAGGTCCTATGGAAGTACTCAGGATCGATCAATATTTGCGGCATGAAGCGTACGGGCTCGGCGTGGTTACCTCGTCCAACGTGGATCGCACCACAATCGACTTCGAAACTCACGGCGTCAAGAAGTTCATCACCAGCATCATGGTGTGTGAGCTATTGCCGGGACAGGCGCCCAACCGCCCCAAGCCCTCCAGGTCTCCAACCAGGAAAGCTCCTCGCACCGCTCTTCCCAAGCCCGTGGTCCGCGATAATTAGCGGCAGCCTTTCGGGCATCCCTATAAGCTAAGCACCCGGATTATTTTGAAATAAAAAAGGCCGTGGCACGCAATCAACGTGTCGCGGCCTTTCCCTATTTTTGGTACAAACTTATTCCCACACCGCGCGCGCGGTGTCGGCGACCAGCTTGAGCTTGGACCACTGCTCATCTTCGGTGAGCAGGTTGCCCTCCGCCGTGGAGGCGAAGCCGCACTGCGGACTGAGCGCCAGATGGTCGAGCGGGACGTAGCGCGCGGCCTCGTCGATGCGGCAGGCCAGCGCGACGGAGTCTTCCATCCGCGGTTTCTTGCTGCTGACCAGTCCCAGCACCACGGTGCGGTTGCGCGGCATGTGGCGTAGCGGCTCGAAGCTGCCGGAGCGCTCGTCGTCGTATTCCAGTAGCCAGCGGTCGGCGTCCAGCATGTTGAACATCTTTTCCGCGATGGCGTCGTAACCGCCCTGCGCGTACCACTGGCTTCGATTGTTGCCGCGGCACAGATGAAAGCCAAGCGTGACGGCTTGTCCTGCGGGCTGCACTGCATTGCGTGCGGCCTTCAAGCACTCGCTGTCGGCGCGCAGCGACTCGGCCAGGATGGCGTCCGGCTCGCGGCGCATTTCGGTGCGAATCCACTCACGCCACTTGGGGTCAAGGTAATAGCTGTAGCGCGGAGCGTCAATTTGAATGTAGCTGACGCCCTCGGCAGCCAACGCGGCCATCTCCTTCTTGATAATTTCCACGATGTCCCACAGCAGTTCAGTGCGATCCTTATAGACCTTGTCGGTGATGCCCTCCTTGAAGGCGATGGCGGGAAACTGCGTGGCGCTGGGCAGCGTGATCTTGACGGCGCCGGGAGCAGAGGCCTTCAGAAAATCCAATTCATGCGCGGTGAGGCGGCGATGCTGCGCGAGCTTCCGCGTGACTACTCCGGTCACGCTGCTCACCTGTGCACATCGCCTTTCGCCCCGCCGGCATGCCAGTCGCGGTTGACGGCGTCGGCAGTGTCAAAGCCTGCAACGGCGTCGAGGCAGTCGCTCATAAAATTGTTGCGGCGGAATTCTCCATCGGTGGCGAAGCGGAATCCCAACTCCTGCTGCTTGGCGATAACACGTCGAATGTTCCTGTCTTCCAACGCATGCAGTTCGGTCAATATCTGGACGCTGTTCGGGTCTTCAGCGAGTCGCTGCCGGGCCGCCAATATTTCCGGCGGGCGCAGGAAACTGCCCAAGTGATCGGCGCGGCCCAAGTGTTCTGCCTGGTAAGTTTCGTGCATGGCAAGCCTCCTGAACGGGTACCGGGCATTGTAATGCAATTCCTCCATTCATCGCACCTGCCAGGACACTTGCCAAGACACTCGCCCAGCCACTCGCGGGAGTGGCCCGTCTCCGGGATCAATAGCTGTTTGAAACTGCTTGACTTCCCCCATTCATTGGCCTACAACGGCATTGTCCACCATGGGCTAGGGCTGCGTTTGCTGGTAGGTCTCCAATGAAGATGAAGGCAAATATCGCGTTGATCCTGCTGCTGTTCGCGGCTGGTAAAATGACCAGCACCGCCGCCGGCCAGACCGCTTCTCCAGCCCCCGCCGGCCCCGCCACTTCTGGCGCGCCGCATCGCGCGGTCCTCGATAAGCTGTCAAGGGCGGAGAAAAACTAGGCCAGTGGGGCGGAGAGAAAATAGACCACCTTTGCATGGTGTAAGGGTTTGATTTGGCAGGGTCGGGAGGGGTGGCTGGAGCGGAGGCCTGCGTCCCGGCTTGCCGGGGCGCGTTTAGGCCGGAGCGCAAGCCGCCCCTCCCGATCGCGGCGAGGTGCGGCGGGGGTACGGGGCATGGCCAGAGGGAGCTAGGTGCGGCTGGCAGGCTTGGCGGGGCGCGTTCTTTTGCTTTCCTTTAGCCGGTAGCTCTCGCCATTCATCTCCAGGATGTGGACGTGATGGGTCAGCCGGTCCAGCAGGGCGCCGGTCAGCCGCTCCGAGCCGAGCACCTCAGTCCATTCGTTGAAGGGCAGGTTGCTGGTGACCAGGGTGGCGCCGCGCTCGTAGCGCAGACTGAATATCTCGAACAGCATCTCGGCTCCCGTTTTCGACAGCGGGACGAAGCCCAGTTCGTCGATGATCAGAAGCTGGTAACTGGTCAGCAGCTTCTGGAAGCGCAGCAGGCGCTTGTCGTCATTGGCCTCCATCAGTTCATGCACCAGGGATGCCGCCGTGGTGAAGCGCACTCGGTAGCCTTTCTGACAAGCCGCCAGTCCCAGGGCCAGCGCGATATGCGTCTTGCCTGTACCCGAGTTGCCCAGAGCCAGCACGTTTTCCCGGCGCTCGATAAACTCACTGCGGGCCAGTTCCAGCACCAACTGCTTGTTCAGCGAGGGAATGGCCAGGAAGTCGAAACTGTCCAGACTCTTCACCACCCGGAAGCGCGCCTGCCGGATGCGCCGCTCGGTGGCTCGCCGCTCCCGGTCCAGCAGTTCCTGCTCTGAAAGCCGCAGCAGGTAGCGGGGATAATCCACTCCTTCGGCGGCGCACTGCTGCGCCACCTTGTCGTATTCGCGCAGGAAGGTCGGCAAACGCAGCGCCTTCAGATGATGGTCCAGCAGAACCTGCGGAGTCTCCATCAGCGGCCTGCTTCCTGCAACAGCGACGGAGTCAGTAGAGCGAGATAATCAGCAGCTGCCGTGGTGGCCACCTGCGCCACCGGCAAGTGCGGGTAGTTCTCCAGGTCCAGCCGCGGCGGTCGTTGTTCGATCCGGCACAAGAGAAGATGCTTGACCGCATCGCAGGAGATCGCGCGCATCCGCAGCGCGTCTTCCACCGCACGGGTGACCTCGGCCATTGAGAAGGTCTCCAGCAATCGCAGCACCTGCACGTACTCCCGCTTGCCGCGTTTCGACAGTCGTGCTTCCAGCAGCCGGCGCAGATGGGCGAACGGCTCCGGCAGTTCCCAGCCTGCCAGCGGCGCCGCCTGATCCAGCGCGTTGGTCTTCTGCTCCAGCAGTGCCAGGTAGTGCAGCGGGTCGAAGATCATGTCTTCCCGCTCATAGCTCCTCACGTGCCGCGCAATCACCTCCGCGCCGCACGAGATCACCACCTCATGCACATAGCCTTTCACCAGCACTTCGCGGTGCCCCCAACACACCGGCACCGAGTAATCGTTACCGCGATAGCGCACCAGCGACAACGAACTGACTCGCCCGGGCCGTTTGTCGCAGGCTTCATAGGGCGCCGTCGGCAGCGGCAGCAGCGCGTCGCGGTCCTTCTCGAAACGTTCTCCGATGGTCTGCTCATGCCCACGCAGCCGCTGTTGGCGCCTCTTGCCGCACTGTTCCAGCAGACGTGCGTTCAGCTCTTCCCAACTCGCGCAGCGCGGCAGCGGAACCATAAAGTTTTTTCGCGCGTAGCCCACCAACCCCTCGACCTTCCCTTTGTCGTTGCCCTTGCCGGGCCGCCCGAACCGCTCGGCAAACAGGTAGTGCGACTGCAACTCGGAAAACGCCCGCGTCTTCTGCCGCGTTCCGTCTCCCAGTATCTTCGCCACCGCCAGCTTGGTGTTGTCGTACAGGATGCTTCGCGGCACTCCACCCAAGTAAGCGAATCCCTGGCGGTGTCCCTCCAGAAACGCCTCCGTCGTCTCGGCCGGAAAGGCCATCACGAAAC
>CAMBEY010000103.1 GCA_945865705.1 Candidatus Sulfopaludibacter sp. SbA3 | reverse complement strand
AGCCGCGGCGGAAGTCGTGTAGGGTATGGGGATCAGCGGCAGCAACGCCGCGGCATCCGGATGAATGTTTCCCTCATCATCGCTGGCGATGACGAAACGCTCCAGTTCCACGCTCGACAAACGGTTGGCCACTTCGCTCATGTGACCGTTGATCTCATAACGCATCCCGGCGTTGATGGTCAGGCCGCTGCGCGGTTGCCAGTCGTCCTGCGCGTAGAGGTGAATCCAGGTGGTTCGCGCGTCTTCTTCGCCGCGGCCCAGACCGCCTTGCGCCGTGGATGGGTAGCCGAGCAAGAAATCGGCGAAGGCGTTGCCGTCGGATAACCCCGCGACCGATGAGGTGAAGCGGGGAGTGAAATTGAAAACGCCGCGCGAGTTGGGAGCCTCCAGCGGATTGAAGCGCAGCCGAAAAATATAGACGCCGAACTTAGCGTGATGCGCGCCGCGCACCCAGGAAAGATTGCTGAAGAAATCGAAGCTGTTGTTCTTGCGGCTAACCAGATTCGCGGGGTCGCCCATGGTGCTGTAGGCGTCGGCGAAGCTGAGCGCCGGGTATCCGGCCAAGCGCGAGTCGCGAGTTACGCCGCGCAGTCCGGCGCGCGGCGCGAAGTCGGCGCCGCGGTTCTCGCTCTCCTGTCCGCCGGCGACGCGCAGAAAGCCGAAGCGGAATTCATGCACCAGCGATGGGCTGAAGATGTGGGTGTGATTCACGGCCAGATTGCGCGTGTAGGTGGTAACGTCATAGCCAAAGCCGGGCAGCAGCGTCTCGTTGAGATTGGTGCTGCCATAGGGCTGAAAGGTGATGAGATTGGCGAAGGTGAAGCGCGCGAAGACGCTGTCGGCGCCGCCGAAGTGGCGGTCAGCGCGAACGGAGGCCTGATGATGGCTGTTGCTGAAGGTGGGCGAAGAAATGTAGTTTTGCACCTCGCCTGCGCTGGTGGGCAGCGGAATCTTCTTGAGAAATTCCACGGCCAGCGGGTCAATTTGTCCGGCGGGAATGGCATTGTCCACAAAGGCCTGGCGGATTCCGCCGGCGTTGGTGGTGCGCGGATCGTAGATGGTTCGCAGGCCGGAAAAGTCGCCGCGCCGCACGCGCTCGGAGGGAACAGAAAAGGCGCGGGTCAGCGAGCGACGCTCTTGAAGACTTTCATAACCTAAAAAGAAAAACATTTTGTCGGGCTGGACCGGTCCGCCGAGGATGCCGCCGAACTGGTTCTGGCGCAACGGGGGCGGTGCGGTGCGGTCGAAAAAGTTGCGGGCATCGAGGGCGCTGTTGCGCAGAAACTCATAGACGCCGCCGTGAAACACATTCGTTCCGGCCTTGGTGGCCGCGCTGATGGTGGCAGCGGCCTTGCCCCCAAACTCCGCTGCGTAAATTGACTTTTGAATATTGAATTCCTGAATGCTGTCCACCGAGGGCGAGACGGCGATGTTGTTGAAGTATTGATCGGTGATGGAGACGCCATCAAGGAAATACATGTTGTGACCGCCGCGCTGTCCGGCGACGGCGATGCTGCGGCCGGTCTGGCTGAGCGCGGAGCCGCGTGTGCCGCGAGGCTCGGGCACGATGTTGTCGGTGAGCAGGGTCATATCCACGAACTGGCGTCCGCTGAGCGGAAGTTCCTCGAGGCGCTGGTTGGAGATGACTTCGCTGACCTCCGCGTTGGTGGTGCGCAGCAGCGGCGCGGACTCTGTTACGGTGATCTGCTCGGAGATTTCGCCAAGCTCCATGACCAGATCAATGCGCAGCCGCTCTGCCACGCGCAGTCCGACGCCCTCGCGCACTTGCGTCTTGAAGTTTTGCATCTCGGCGCGAATGGTGTAATCGCCCACGGGAAGCTGCGGCGCGGTAAAATTTCCCTCGCTGTCGGTGGATAGCCGCCGCTCCTGCCCGGTGCCGCGGTTGGCAATGGTGAGCGCGACACCTGGCAGCACTCCCCCGGAGGAGTCGCGCACCGTGCCCGCGATTTCGCCGGAGGTGCTCTGCGCCGCGGAACTCGATACATTCAGCAGTGTGAGCAGAAGAATTAGGATGAACTTCTGAATATGAGCTGCATACATAGTAGATGATGGCCTCAACCAATAATGTTCGGTACTGTTCCGGGAAATATTGCCGCGCCCCGAGGTGGATTTGCCGGCACGAGCCACAACGACTAAACATTCTAAATTATAGCAGGACCAAAGGCGGGTATAGGGATGCCTGAATTTTTACGCGTTGCTCGACAGGCTTGATGAATCCCGCCTTGGCGGCAGCTTCCCGTGGCCCCATTCGCTATGGGCAAAGGCGCTTTCCGCGAGATGAGTGCGTGTGCCATCCACAATCTGGCCGTCAAAGAGACGCACGGTTTGGACCGCGCGGTGGGCAGGCGCTTCATCGCAGGCTTCCATACTCTTGCCAAATCGGCGCGACCCGTCCCCGCAGCCTGCTCGGAGAATGAGGACTGGAAAAGAAAACTGAGCTGACATAATTCGTATTAATGGCGTCCCCAGAGGGATTCGAACCCTCGTTACCGCCGTGAAAGGGCGATGTCCTGGGCCGGCTAGACGATGGGGACCCTTGGAAACTGCGAAATGAAGCAACTAGGGAATGGTAGCGGGCGGGCGGCCTTTCTGTCAAATGCGAGAGGCGCTTACCGAAGTCCTAACGGACTGCGCTGCTTGCTGAATCCGCGCTGGCGCGATCCAGCAATTCCATCACATGCACCACTTCCTGCCCGTGACCGTGGCGGGCAACTCCAGCGCGCATCTGCAATAGACATCCGGGATTGGCGGTGGCAATAATCTCGGCGGAGGTGGAGTTTGCGTACTGCATTTTGTCCTCGAGCAGGCGCAGCGACAGCTCGGTTTCGAGTACGTTGTAAATGCCCGCACTGCCACAACAAAGGTCGGCATGAGGCAACTCGACGAACTGCAGCCCAGGTATCGAGGCCAGCAGCGAGCGAGGCGCTTGCTTCACCTTTTGCCCGTGCAGCAGGTGACAGGAATCCTGATAGGTGACCGTCGCGCTGACTGGGCTTAATGGTTGAGTGAGTCCCACTTCGGCCAGAAACTCGGTCACGTCTTTCATCTTCGCGGAAAACGCGGCGGCGCGGCGGGCCCATGCGGCATCGCCATGTAGCAATTCGCCGTATTCTTTGAGCGTTGATCCGCAACCGGCGGCGTTGGTGAGATGCGCGTCGAATGCTCCAGCTTCAAACGCCTCGATATTGCGCCGCGCCAACTCACGGGCCTTCTCGCGGACACCGGCATGGACATGCAGCGCGCCGCAGCAGATTTGTCCTGCCGGCACAACCACTTCACATCCGTTGCGCTGCAGCACGCGGATGGTGGCTTCCTGCAATCGCGCGAACGCAAAGTTGGCGATACAGCCGGAGTGGAATGCCACGCGATAACGGCGCGGGCCGTGGGCGGGAAAAGTCTTGCCAATCTGCGAGAAGAAGTCCGGCGACTCGGAGTTGGGAGAGAGTGAATCCAGATCAGCCAGGCGCGTTCCTTCGCCCAACAGCTTCGAGCGCCGCACCATCTCTTGCAGGCCCGATGCCTGATACCAATAGAGCAGCCGACCGGCAATTCGCAGACGTGTGGGATGGGGAAACAGATGATGAAAAGCCAGCCGCCGCAGCAGGCGCTGGCGCCATGGGCGACGATAGTTCAACTCGATCTGCGTGCGCGCGGCCTCCACCAGCTTGCCGTATTCCACGCCCGAAGGACACGCCGTCTCGCAGGCGCGGCAGTCCAGGCACAGGTCAATATGGCGCACAAAACTTTCTCCGATGGTCATGCGGCCTTCATCAACGGCCACCATCTGATAGATTCGCCCGCGCGGCGAATCCATTTCGACGCCCAACTCGCGGTAGGTGGGGCAGTAGTTAGTGCATAGGCCGCAATGCACGCAGCGCGAGTATTCCTCCCAGCGCGGACGGTCCTCACCAGTGAAGCCACTCGAAGCCAAGCCGCTGACTGGAGCGTGCGCCGGGTTGTGGTCTGTAATCTGCGTCAACATGCTTTAGATGCTGCCCCTGGTTTACTGCCCCTAGATGCCCCCATAGAAGCGGCTCGGATTCAGTGTGCCGTGAGGGTCGAGCGCCGACTTGATTCGCTGCATCAGCGGGAAGTCATCACCGAGCTTGCCCCAGGGATTCAACTTTCCATCATACGCCAGCGGGAACCACTCAACCGTGGCGCGCCCGCCGAGCCTCTCGGCGAGCGACACGATCTGCTCCGCCACACGCGGCAATTTTTCGATGGCACGATCTCCGCCTTCAGGCCCACGATCTGCGCCCTCAGGCCATAGGTATTGATAAACAATTCCGGTACCGGCGTGCGCACCGGAAGCGGTGGAGAGTTGTGCGTCCTCAGCCAATTGCTTCGCTTCACCGATGAACGCAGTCAGTTGCAACAGCGGCAACGAAGCCTTGATCGCGACACCAGCGGGTTGCGCGCGCAGATAGGCTGAAGTCATGTCGCTCAGTGAATTCCAGAGACGATCTTGAGAACCGTCAGTGATCGCTTGCGAGAAAAGACATCCATTTCCGCGCAGCAGCTTGGGGAGATCGTTGCTCGCGCGATCCACCACCACTTGCGGCCCTGCGACAGAAACAAATACGATATACGGCGATGTGCACGTCCCGGTCACGCCTGCCAGCGCGCCTGCCGCGGCATCCAGCAATTCGAGCGATTGTGGGAAAAATGGAGAGTTCAAGATGGCATGCGTAACTTCCGTCGCGGCGGCTATCGAAGAAAATCCAAACACAAATGTGCCGGTGGCGGGAGGAATCGGAAATACCTTCAGGGAGACTTCGGTGATGATGCCCAGTGTTCCGAACGACCCGATGAGCAGCTTAGGGAGATCGTAGCCGGCGACGTTCTTCACGACCCGTCCGCCACCCTTGGCCAGTCGTCCGTCCGCCGTGACGAACTGGATGCCGATCACCACGTCGCGCCATCCACCGTAGCCTAGCCGTTGCGGACCGCTAAGATTTGCGGCAAGCGTTCCTCCCAGCGTTGCATCGTTTAAGCAAGTAACATCGAGCGGCAACATCTGCCCATGTTGAGCCAGTGTCTCGCGCAGCGCTCTGATGGTGATGCCAGCCTCCACCGTGATCGTCAGATCGCTGGCGGGATAATCGATCACGCGCTGCATGCGTTCGGTGGAAACGGCGAGATCAACGCGCCGCGCTATGCCGCCGCAGTTACGCTTGGTTCCGCCGCCAACGGGGGTCACCGTAAACTTTTCCGCAGTCGCCAATTTCAGGATTGCCGCGAGTTGCTCGCGATCGGCGGGAACCGCGACAATTTCAGGCGGAGTAATCGCACGCACTCGCGAGGCGCACCACGGCGTGTCGCTGCGCACATTCGCGGCGCCGCACATGGCTTGCAATTTGTGTAATGTTGACTGACTGATCAAGCAGTTGCTCTACTCCTCTTTGCGCGAAACGGGTAAGCCTAGAACGGATGCTGGGGCGGGATGCGAATCTCTCCGCAGCCCTTCGTCGTGGGAAATACTTTGCCGGGGTTGAGCCGCCCGTCGGGATTGAACACCGACTTGATCTGACCCATCACCGCGAGATCCACGTCTGTAAACAGGAACGGCATCAACTCATTCTTCTCCATGCCCACGCCATGCTCGCCCGTGATCGAGCCGCCAAGCGATACGCAGAACCGCAAAATCTCCGCGCCCGCCTCCACCACTTTGCGGCGCTGCTCGGCGTCGCGTGAGTCGAACAGAATGTTGGGATGGAGATTGCCGTCGCCGGCGTGAAACACATTGGCGATGGCCAACCCGTAGCGTTCGCTGACTTGCTGGATGAAGCGCATGGTCTCGGGAATCTTGGTGCGCGGAATCACGCCGTCCTGTACATAGAAGCTGGGCGCTTTGCGACCAAGCGCACCGAAGGCATTCTTGCGGCCCGCCCAAAGTTTCTGGCGCTCGGCCTCCGACGCCGCGATGCGCACGCTGCGCGCGCCATGCCGCTCGCACACTTCCTGCACCTGCGCCGCCTGCGACTCAACCGCTTCCTGCAATCCCTCCAGTTCGATGAGCAGCACGCAAGCGGCATCGCGCGGATAGCCCGCATTGGTGGCGTCTTCCACGGCCTGCAGCGTGATCTGATCCATCATCTCCAGCGCCGACGGCGTGATGGCTCGTGAGGTAATCTCGGCCACCGTCTCCGCCCCGTCGTCCACGCGATCGTAGATGGCGAGCAGCGTTTTCACGGCTTCGGACGTGCGAGTGAGCTTCACGGTGATCTCGGTAACAATGCCGAGCGTGCCCTCCGAGCCGACGAACAGTCCGGTAAGATCATAGCCGGGCGTGTCCCACACCGCGCCGCCGAGATGGACCAGCTCGCCATCGGGCAGCACCACCTCCAGCCCCAGCACGTGGTTGGTGGTAACGCCGTAGGCCAGTGTGTGCGGCCCTCCGGCGTTCTCTGACACGTTGCCGCCCAGCGTGCAAGCCTTCTGGCTGGATGGATCGGGAGCGTAATAGTAGCCCGCGGAGGCCACCGCGACAGTGAGTTCGAGATTGACCACGCCGGGCTGGACGACGGCGCGCTGATTGCCCAGGTCGATGGCGACGATCTTCTTCATGCGCGCGAAGCCCATCATCAGCCCGCCGTGAACCGCCACCGCGCCACCGCTGAGGCCCGTGCCCGCGCCGCGCGGGACGATCACCACGCCATTCTGCCTGGCCCAGCGCACCAGCCCGACCACTTCGTCCGCGGTCGCCGGAAGGGCCACGGCATTGGGCATCGCGCGATCAACGGAGCCATCGAACTCATAGAGCAGCAGGTCGTCCGGCTGGGACAATACGGCGCGCGCGCCAACGATGGCGGCCAGGTCGCGGTGCATTGAGCGGGTGCTCAAGTTGGCTGGCGTTGCCGAGACTAGTGGTGCCGAGGCTAGAGGTTCCGTCATGGAGTCATCCCGGTGCCTGCCCTCCTGCGCGTGCTAAGGCAGTCCACCCAAGATAGCAGATCGAGTGTGGAAAATGGATGCTCGACCGGCAAGGTTTTGCGTCGAGCAGTCAGGAATTGACGAGCGACTCATCGCCCATTTCCCTCCTCCAATTCAGGCGACAAGAATTACAAATTGTCGGTTCTGACCAATGTGCAAACTTTCACGGTTCTGACCACTCTGACCAAATTGACAAACTGGGAAATGGCCCAGGGTTGGTACGAGATTGGCCCGGAAATGGCCGGAAATGGAAAGTCAGCCGTGGGCAGTCGAGCAACCCTGAGCGACCAACCTGACCACTCTGCCCACAAAATCCACAGCGCCCAAATTTTCCAAATAGTCAGAATGCGCGGCAGCGCCCAAAGATTCCAAATTTCCCCCATTGACTACCGCCGACTCCTCACTTCCCGCCCCATTTATTTTCTTTCCGCCATCCCGCTGCCCGGCAGCTATTTCGGCACGGTTGAAATCGTGCTCTGACATTTTACAAATTGGGAATTGACCCACCACCATCTGCGGGGTAGTGGGTCAGTTTGAAATTTCAGGCCACTAATTCACGTTGTCATCCTGAGCGCAGCGAAGGATATGCTTTTGCTGTCTTCGCCGGAGCACAGCAGATCCTTCGTCGCTACGCTCCTCAGGATGACAACTATTCAAACGGACCCACTACCGGCGGCGGGTTTCGGTGGCGTGGGGTCGGGAAGCAGTGATATACTTAGAGGTTGCATGGCCGGATGGATAGCTCTCTGGCCGCTTCGGCAGCAACTCAGTCAAATGGATTAGCGCAATTATTGCTTTTGTCCGAGCCCGCTCGGGTCACCCATATTAGGCTTAGTTTCGACAGGCCATTTCAGGAGGATCGATTCATGTCAGCTAACAACCGGCACTTCGTGGCCGTCATTGGAGGAGCCACCGCAGGCTCGGTGGCCGCGGAAGTGCTTGCCGACCACGGCATTCGCGTCGCGGTGATCGAGCAGAACAGCCGGCCCTACGGCAAGATCGAAGACGGCCTGCCGCGCTGGCACGCCGAGCAGCGCCGCCAGGAATACGCCAAGATGGCCGCGCGCCTGAACAAACCCGGCGTTACTTTTGTTCCCTCCACCAAACTGGGCCGCGACGTGGACTTCAACGACCTCACCGAGAAGTGGGGCTTCTCCGCCGTGATCCTGGCCAACGGCGCGTGGCGCGACCGCAGCATCGGCATCGATGGCGCGGATGAGTTTATCGGCAAGGGACTGATCTATCAGAACCCCTTTATCTATTGGTATAACCACAAGAATGAGAAGAGCTATAACGGTCCGCGCTACGAGGTGCCGGACGAGGCGCTGGTGCTCGGCGGCGGCCTGGCTTCCATCGACGTGGTGAAGATTCTCCAGATGGAAAACTACGAACGTGCGCTGAAGGCGCGCGGCATTGAAGCGCACATGCACGACTTCGAGAAGAAAGGCATCCCGGCCGTGTGCAAGGCGCATGGCATCGACCCGGCATCGCTGGGCGTGAAGGGCTGTCTGCTGGTCTATCGCCGCCGTCAGCAGGACATGCCGCTGGCGCAGCCGCCGGAGAACGCCACGCCGGAGCAGCTCGCTAAGACGGAGTCCGTGCGTCAGAAGGTGTTGCGGCTGGCGCAGGAAAAATTCCTGTTCCGCTTCCAGGATTGCCGCCTGACGCAAGGGCTGGTGGTCGAGAACGGCCGTCTCGTGGGCATCAAGGTATCCGAGACCAAAGTCGAGGGCCGCAAGGCCACGCCGGTTCCGGGATCGGAGCACGATCTGCGCGCGCCGCTGATTATCTCGTCGATTGGTTCCGTGCCGGAGCCGATTCCCGGCGCGATCATGAAGGGTGAGTATTTCGATATCACTGAAACCGATCTGCCGCAGTACAAGGGCAATGACCGTGTCTTCGGCGTCGGCAACGTAGTCACTGGGCAGGGTAACATCCGTGTATCTCAAGTTCACAGCCAGAAAGTAACTGAGCGCCTGGTGGAGGCTTACCTCGGACTCGGCGAAGGCGGCGAGGGCAGTCGCGACATCAGCGCAGGGCAAGCAGGCGCGGAGGCGCGCGGCGCGGCGCAGGCATCTGCGGTGCAGGAGATGGTGAAAACCTTCCCCAGCCTGACTGACGCGCAGATCGCGGGCCTGGAAGCGAAGATCAAAGTCCAGCACGATCGCGTTGGTTACGGCGGAAACTACGACGCATGGATCGCCAAAGTGACTCCTGCAGACCTGGAGTAACTAACAGAGCCGCGACCGTCAGGGAGCGGGGGTTGGTTTCATTACGGAGAGCAACCCCCGCTCCCTGACGGTC
>CAMBEY010000102.1 GCA_945865705.1 Candidatus Sulfopaludibacter sp. SbA3 | reverse complement strand
ATGGGCCGCCTGGACTACGTGATGTCGGAAAAGGCAACCCTGTTTGGACGCATTGTATTTGACGACACGGAGAAGAGCCGGCCCGACGCGATTCCGCTAACCGATGGCGTTGTTCCCACGCAGACCGGTTACTACACCATCCAATATGACCGCATCGTAAATTCGAAATTTCTTTCCAATAGCCGGCTGGCATTCAATCGCACCGTGTTGAATTCCGATGTCGCGCTCAACGTTGAATTCCCAGCCGGAACCTTCATCTTTAATCAGACCGTTCCTTCTCAGGTGGGCTTTACGGGCGGCACAGAGCTGGGACCGACGGATCGCAATATCTTCGGCAACGTCCAAAACCTGTGGCAGCTCTCGCAGAGCTTTATCTATACGCCCGGCAATCACTCCATGAAGTTTGGCGGAAATCTCGAAGCGTATTGGTTCCACAACTTTGGAGGCGGCGGCGACACCGGAGATTTCAACTGGCCCACGATGAGCAGTTT
Source organism: Candidatus Sulfopaludibacter sp. SbA3 (assembly GCA_945865705.1). Lineage (GTDB taxonomy): Bacteria > Acidobacteriota > Terriglobia > 2-12-FULL-54-10 > 2-12-FULL-54-10 > SHUM01. The sequence goes on along the minus strand of CAMBEY010000102.1, from coordinate 8,816 downwards.
TATCCAGGATATCGGGCCGTTGAATGCCTTTGCGGTATCCGTGCCCGGTAGCTCGACGCATCGTTCGTTCCGCCAGAACGTGATTGGACTTTATTTGCAGGACGATTGGAAATGGCGGCCCAACCTCACCCTGAATCTGGGCGTTCGCTATGAGCCATTCACGACTCCGAGCGAAAAGTGGGGGCGTGTTTCAGTCATCAAGGATTGGGTGAACGCCACGCACTACGATGTCGGCGTCCCCTTCTGGAATAATCCCTCGAAGAAGAACATTTCGCCGCGAGTTGGTTTTGCCTGGGATCCGCAAAGCGACGGCAAGACAGCCGTGCGGGGTGGATTTGGATTGTTCTTCGTGGACACGCTGAATTTTTACTATCGATCCATGTCCCAGAAGAACCCGCCTTTCGCCGGGAATATCGAGGAACCGCTGCCGCTGGGAGGTCTGAGAAATATGGCTTCCACCATCGCCGAGGTGCGGGGCATTGGTTCCAGCATTCTGACCACGCGAATGACCCCCGCGAGCCTGCTTGAAGTGATTGAGTACAATTTGAATCCCACTTATGAGATCAAGTTCAATCTGACCGTGGAACGGGAACTGCCCGGAGATATGTCCGTTTCGCTGGGCTATCTGGGCGGTCGCGGAGTTCACCTGTGGCGCTCGAGCGTGGCCAACGCCAGCTACAGTACGATACGTGAAGATGGCCGGGAGTTCGTCGCCGCCGGGTCGCCGCGTCCGAATCTAAACGCCGGGTTGGGTGATGCCAGGAACGCGGACGCTCAATCGTTCTACAACGGGCTACAATTTCAGGTCAAGAAACGACTGAATCGGGGTTTCCAGCTGCAGAGCTCCTATTCATGGTCCAAGACCATCGATGACTCCTCCACGGCCACCGCCAATACCGACTATCAGGAAGGAGCCAGCTCGCGCCCGCACAACACCAAAGCGGATCGTGGTCTCTCCGCCATTCACGTGGGACACAATTGGGTCTTGAATGGATTGTGGGCCATCCCGTTCCCGAAGGATCACGGAGTGGTGTCGGGCGTACTGGGAGGATGGAATCTGTCGGGAATCTTTTCGGCATCTTCGGGAACTCCATTCTTGGTTACGCTGAATGGGCGGCGTGCTCCGGACCAGGGGCGAGCAAGTGTTCAGCGGCCTGATTTTGCCGTGGGCCGAAGCATCCAAAGCCTGATTAGAGAGGGAAACCTCGACCAGTATTTCGATCCCTCTGGCTTCATCCTCCCGCCCGTCGGGACCTACGGCATCGTGGGGCGCAATGTTTTGCTTGGACCAGGCTTTGTCTCATTCGACAGCAGCCTGCGCAAGGACATCCCCGTTGGCTCAAAGGAAGGAAGCCGACTGGAGTTTCGAGCGGACTTCTTTAATCTGTTGAATCGGGCCAATTTCGCCATCCCCTCCGTCCGGCAGGCGATCAGTGGCGCCACGGGTGCGCCTGTTGACAACGCCGGGAAAATCATACGAACCGTCAGCACTTCCAGGCAAATGCAGTTCGGCTTGAAATTTTCTTTCTGAAGATGGGGCGGTCGGAAATATAGATTTCCGCCCGCCTACTAAATTTCCCGTAATTCCCATGTTCCTGCTGTAGTATCAGTTCCCCATGGCCGCGGCGCTCGAGGAGAAATTCTATGAACACAAAACGCATCTTCGGTTTTATCGGTAGCCTGATTCAGCCTGTGCTGCTTATGATCTTTAGCTTGTCCATGGCCCAGGAGGCGACTGCGCAAACCCGTGTGAGCTTTCCCACGCAGGATGGCTGGACCATTGACGGCACGCTGTTCCTGCCCAAGCAGGCGTCCGCGACTCCCATGCCGGCCGTGCTGCTGCTGACCGAGCCGGAATGGATTGATCGAACCACATTTTCCGGTTATCTCGCCGAGAAGTTGGCACAGCGGAATATCGCGGCGCTGGCCATCGACTTCCGAGGCATGGGCAGCAGTCTCGGGAAGAAGGATGCCGTACAGTTCTCCGAAAAGGATATCGAAGGTCTGCCCAACGATATTACTGCCGCCATCAAGTTCCTTGCGGCTTACAAGGGCATTGATCCTTCGCGCGTGGCCATCTTGGGAACCGGATTGAGCGCGCATTTTGCCGCGCTGGAAGCCGGCAACAACCCAGCCGTAAAAGCGCTGGTGATGTTGTCTGCGCACCTGGACGACGAATCGAAAAAGGCCATCGAGTATCGTTCCGATGTACCAGTCTTCTCCATTGTGGGCCGTGAAGACAAGAAGCGTTTCCAATCTGCGGCGGATGCCTATTCTCATGCCAAACATGTCGATAGCGAATTCATCATGGCCAAGGGACATGGCACTTCCATGTTTTCCCATACCGCCGGATTGGAAGAAAAAGTCGTCGACTGGCTTACCACTAACCTGAAAGGGATTGGCACACAGACGGAAGTTTCCTTCCGCTCCGAAGATGGCTGGGACTTGCGCGGCAGCGTGCGCGTCCCGGATGGCCTGCCCGCGGGCTCAAAGGTTCCCGCCGTGGTGATGGTTCACGGTGCCAAACATGACCAGCAGACTTACCACCAACTCGCGCAGGAGCTGGCGAAGAAGGGTATTGCCACCATCCGCTTCGATTGGAGGGGTAAGGGCCGCAGTATCGCGGAAGGCAAGGGCCTCTATGGCATCAACATGTCGGATGAAGTGACCGAGGCCACTTACCGCGACGTCAAGGCGGCGGTGAATATTCTGGCTTCCAATGCGGCAATCGATGCCAATCGAATTGGCATGATTGCGGCGACCGCCGGAACTGGATACACTCTTCGCGCCGCGTACAAGGACAACCGCATACAAACCGTCGTGCTGCTGACTTCCAACCTGGCTCCGCAAGGTGAGGCCAAGCAATTCATTGTGGAAAGCGGCAAGCCCATCTTCGCGATTGCCAGCCTCGAGGACATCAACTATGGCCGCGGAAGCCTGGCCGAAGAGACGCGCAAGGCGCATTCCTACTCTAACAATAAGGAGAGCGAGTTGCTCCTCTATGACGATGCGGGCCGTGGCTCGGAAATGTTGAAATCCAAACCTGAGTTGGAGCGAATGGTGTTGCGCTGGTTCATTGAAAAGCTGGGCGCTGGCACGGATGCGAAGGCGGCCACACAGGTATCACAAGGACGTTAACTATGAATGCTTATCAACTGATCCCTGCCATTTTCTCGCAGATTGCAAGAAAAGCCGCTTGCTGCGCCATCGCCGTATTGTTGATGCGTGCGCTTGTCCCCTATGTTCAGGCCGAAACCATCGTCCACTTCACCGCCAGCGATGGCTGGGAATTGACTGGCACACTGTACCTGCCAGAAGTTCCATCTGGAACTCGCGTTCCGGGCGCGGTGCTCCTATCCGAACCCGCATGGGAAGACCGCACGGTATACGGGACTTACCTCTCCGGGAAGCTGGCGGAGAATGGATATGCGGTGCTAACGCTGGACTATAGAGGAACGGGGGCCAGTGTCGGCAAGAAAGAATTCTTTGATTTCACTCGCGAGGAGCGCGAAGGAATCATGTTGGATGTCCGTGCCGCTCTGGGATTTCTAGCCGCTCAGTCAATCGTTGACTCACGCCGCCTCGCTCTGGTCGCTGCTAGTTGGAGCGCGGATTATGCTGTGAAGGAAGCGGCACAGAATTCCAACGTCCAGGCGTTGGTCTTGATTTCAGGTTCGGTTGGTCCCTCTGCACAGGCTTATTTGCGCTCGGATCGCAGTGTTCCGTTGCTCGGTGTTGTGGGTAAGGATGATAAGAAAAGCTTTCTGGAAGCGACGGAAAACTTTGCACGATCTCCAAACAGCTCCAGCGATATCTTGATTGAAGTAGGCTACGGTGCAGGGATGTTCTCCCATACCAAGGGACTGGAAGAGAAAGTTGTAGCGTGGCTGAACAAAAACCTACAAGGCATTGGATCAGAGCGAGAGATATCCTTCAAGTCAAAGGATGAATGGCTGTTGCGCGGCAAAGTGAGAATCCCACATGAGACAGCAGGCGCAGCGAAAGTACCCGGAGTGGTCATGGTTCATGGTGCCAGGCATGACCTGCAGACCTATCAGCATCTGGCAGAGGAGTTGGCCAAGCAAGGCATCGCGAGTTTGCGTTTTGACTGGCGCGGTAAAGGCTTGAGTATCGCCGAAGACAGGCCGTCATACAGCATCGATATGCCCGATGAGGAGGGCCAGAAGGTTTTTCTTGATGTGAAGGCTGCCGTCAATGCGCTGGCCTCCGAGTTGAATGTGGATGCCCGCAGCATCGGCATCATCGCAGCAACAGCGGGAACTGATTTTGCATTGCGCGCGGCCGCCGGCGACGACCGCATTCAAACCATGGTGTTGCTTACTTCAGCCAGCGCGCCGGAAGGCGAGGCGCGGGATTTCCTGGTCAAGGCCGGCAAACCAGTTCTGGCCGTTGCCAGTACAGAGGATATTAACTACAACCGCGGCAGTCTCGCCGAGGAGACGCGCAAGACCTATTTACTTTCTTCCAGCAGGGAAAGTGAATTAATTCTCTACGAAGATGCTGGACGCGGCTCGGAAATGTTCAAGTCCAAGCCCGAACTACAAAGAATGGTGTTGCGCTGGTTCGTGGACAAGCTGAAGCCCGGTGCCACCGCAGGCGGAAAAACGGGAGCTGCCGTGGCTGATTCACGTTAGCGGCTGTCTCGATATACAAAATATTGTCTGCAATCACTTCCGAGTGCGCAGAATTTAATGGAGAAGACCGATCATGAGAACACTACTTAAGCGCATGGCGACGCCGTTACTATTACTAACTTTCATCCAATTTCACGTGGGTCTTCCTCTGGCGGCAAATGCGAAGACGAAAGTTGTTTCGTTTAGCACTTCGGATGGCTGGAAGATCACCGGCAACCTGACACTGCCGGACCAACCATCCAGTGGCCCCATCCCCGCGGTAGTCATGTTGACCGAACCCGGGTGGGTTGATCGCTCCATCTATGCCACCTACCTTTCCGACGATTTTGCGAAGGCAGGAATAGCGGCGTTGAGCATTGATCTTCGGGGCAGCGGCAACAGTTTGGGCAAGGAGTTCCTGGAGGAATTTTCCGCCGAAGACAAGAAGGGCATCCAAACCGACCTGCGGGCCGCAATCGACTTTCTGTCAACACAGCCGGAGATTGATCGCAATCGGATCGCCGCCGTCGGTGCTGGTGAAAGTTCTGAATATGCATTGCTGGAGGCGTCCACAAACCCCCAGCTCCAGGCGCTCGTGTTGATCTCTGGAACGCTGAGCCGTCAGGCAAGAAACTATTTAAGTGCGGAGAACAGCATTCCTGTCTTAGGCGTGGTGGGAAAAGAAGACAAAGAGAGTTTCCGCGCGTTGGCACAGGCCTACGCTGTTTCCTCGAACCGCTCCAGCGATTTTATCGTCGCGGTCGGACATGGCGCAGTCATGTTTTCACATACTCAAGGACTGGAAGAACGAGTTGTTGACTGGGTGAAGAATAACTTGAAGAAGCTGGGGACGGAGAAGGAAGTTTCGTTTCAGTCCGAAGACGGCTGGAAATTGAACGGCTACCTGCGTCTTCCCGATGGTGCCGCGGCCAATGCCAAAGCGCCTGTGGTCGTCTTGGTACATGGTGCTAAGCACGACCAGCAAACTTACTTTTTTATGGCCAAGGAACTCGCCAAGCAGGGTCTGGCAACGCTCCGCTTCGATTGGCGCGGAAAAGGACGCAGCGTGGATGCGGCGAAAGATGCGGATCAGGCAAAAGTCTATTTGGATGTGAAGGCGGCGATTCAGTTTGCAGCCAGCCAGCCGGCGATCGACGGCAATCGCATTGGAGCGGTGGCCGCGACGCTTGCTTGCGTGAATACACTACAAGCCTCGCTGGGCGATGCGCGAGTTAAGACGGTCGTGTTGATGACCGCACTCGAGACCAATCCTGAGGTGGAGCGTCTGCTCACCACCAGCGATACGCCGATACTTTCCATCGCCAGCACCGAGGACAATAACTATCAGCGCGGAAATTTATCTGGAACGACCCGAGCGATTTACAAACTCTCAAAGAGCAAACAGAGCGAATTCTTGCTCTACGACGACGCCGGACGCGGCTCGGAGATGCTAAAGGTGAAACCGGAACTGCAGCCGATGATCCTGCGCTGGCTCGGCGAAAAGCTACAAGGAGTTCTGCCGACCGCAGTCAGTCAGCGGTAGCTGCGAAGCGCGCGATTAGCGGGCGCTCAATGTTTCCCTCAGCCACTCCGCGATTCTGGGTTCGAGGTCAGGCTGCCCTTGAAATATTTGTGAACTACGCGCCGCGCCTCCGAAGACCACAATCTGGCTTTGGGAATTTTTTGAGCTGCGGATGATCTCGGTCATCGCCTGCACGGGGCCGCTGTCCCCTTTGCTGGCGATGGCAAACACCGCCAGTTGCGGAGTTTCGGCAACGTATTTTTTTACGGTGTCGTCACCATATCCGGAGATAAGGACCACCGCTTTCACACGCTTGTCTCCAACCACTGCCCTGCCGCTGTTCCGAGCCCCCAAAGTGGCGCCCACAACGCCGATCCGATTTGCATCGACGCCTTTCTGTGAAGCCAAGAAGCTGATTGCACCTTGCACATCCTGATAGACGCGATCCTGTACTTCGAGCGGAAAATCGAAATAAATTCCCTTTGCTCGACTTCTTCCGCGCCCGCGCCAATCAATGTTGTAGACAGCCAGTCCCTGCTTGGCGGCCATCAGCTCCAGATCCTGAAAAATGTAACGGTCGCGCGTGCCGGAGTGAACCATCACGACTCCGGGTACCTTGCTGCTTTCCGTTGCGCTGTCTGGAATGCGCAGGCTGCCGAATATCGTGAAGCCATCCGTGCTCTGGAACGAGGCCTCCTGAACCTCTCCCAATCCCTTCAATTGCTTGGCAATCCAGTTAACGATGGTGTGATCGAGCGGCTCTTCCTTGGGATACTTGCCGCGAAACAGAGAAAGCATAGTCGTGCCAATTCCCATTTCCCGCTGGACGAGAATGTCTGTCTCTGGATTCTGTGAGAGATTGTACGCCTCGGAAGTGTCCCGGAAGCCCTCGCGATCATCCGTGCTTACGATCCCAAGAAGTCCAACTTGCGGATTATTCTTGATGTACTCCTTGGCCTTCGGTTCCAGCCGGGCTGAGAGCAATGCCATCACCATAACGCGGGCATCGCCTGCCGCTCCAAGCACACCATGGTTTGCGCCCTCGGCCTCGCCCACAATGCCAATGCGCTTGCCGTCCACGTTTTTCTGAGCCGCCAGGAAATCTATAGCCCCTTTAACATCGAGATAGATTTTCGCGCGCTGTTCTGAAGTGAAGGAATGGTACTCGAGTTCTCCGATGCTTTTCCCGCGCCCCCGCCAATCAATCCGCAGGGCAACCACACCGCGCTCCGCCAATGAAATGGCCATGCCGGGATAGGAGGAGAGGCCAAAAACCTGCTGTTCATGTTCGGAAGAATGCAACATCACCACGCCCGGAACCTTCTTGGTTCCGATGCCGTCGGGTATATGCAAGGTACCGCTGATCTTCCAACCGTCTTCCGAGAGAAAACTAATCTCGCGCACTTCCGCCTGCGCTGGACGGAGTGCAACGAACACAAGAATAAGTGCTATCAGTCTTCTCATGAATGCTCCTTATTTCCCATCTCGGTCATGAAATTCCGTTATTTCTTTTCAGTAGTCCATCCACCCGGCTGCATCAGATAGTCATCCGCCAGCCCTACGCCATGAAAATAGCCGGAGGCCTTTACCTGAACCACGCGTGCCGTCCCGCCGCTGCGCGCCCTGTGCAGATGATATTCATTGGCCTCGACAACGAATAGGTCACCGGACTTCCAATTCAATCGCCGCTCAGGCTCGTCCTTGCGTTGCAACATGGCGAAGCCGTCCCCGCCCACAATAAAATATACCGTTTCCCATACATGGCGATGTCCCGGCGAATTCTCCTCCGAGTTCAGGTATTCGCGCACTTCCATCTCCATAATGTGATTCTGTGCCATGTCGCCTTCCGGCGTTATGGTGATGCCGAGTACGCCCTTGCGGCGTTCATCCATTGCGCGGCCTGGCAGATCGGGCAGCAGATGCCCCACCTTCATGCGCACCGCATCGGCGCCCTCTGCCACATTGCCGAAGTACTCAGGCTTCTGCGCCAGCGACTTTTCCCAGCGCTCCTGAAAACTGTAGTCCACGGAAGTAACCAGCGCATCGCTCTTGAAGAGGTTCTTGATTAGAGGAGTCGATGTAATCAGCAGAATCCGCGAGGCAGATGAGGTGGAAGCATTCACATGCTGGTGCCACGAATTGAGCGTCGGCGAGAGATAGTCGCCCTCCTTCCAGTTGTACTTTTCCTTTTTCCCGTTCGCCTGATTCCAAATCGTTGTGTGCCCCTGCCCGGAAATGATGTACACCATCTCCTCGGCGAGATGACGATGCAAAGCGAGCTGCCCGCCGGCGGGAATCTCAACTATGGTCACATCCATCTGCTTGAGCCGCCCCTCGCCAATTCGCGCGGCTGCCGCCCCCAGCGCCTTATCGAACTTCAGCGGATACTGCTTCATGCTGATCGTCTCATTCGCCTGCTGTGCGGCAAGTCGACATGGGCCTGCAATGAATAATGCAAAGAATGCCAAGCTCACTACTTTCAATAAATATTTCTTCTGAATACGATTCATCTTACCCCTCCATATAAACAACCGACTTGCCCCTTGAACAGACTTGGTCGAAAGAAAAAACCAAAATTAGTTAGATTAGAATAGACCAATCCAATCAGCGAGACCGTCCGAAGATAATCGCAGTTAGAATGAGTACCGCAGACCGAACTG
>CAMBEY010000101.1 GCA_945865705.1 Candidatus Sulfopaludibacter sp. SbA3 | reverse complement strand
GTTCGATTAAGCGAGGGAAAGTGGCGCGCTGTCCGGGCTCGGCCAGGCAGGGATCGTCCAGCGTGGATATCTCCGTCAGCAGTGTGATGGCGTCGGTGAGGTACTCACCGTGCAGGTTGAATGCCGCGAGGAAGGACTCTGCGGCGGTGCTGGACAGTAGTTCGTTCCCCTCCACGCAAAGTGCGTCCCGAGCGCGCAGCTCGCGAAATTCGCGCAGGCTGCGCGCAGCGTCCGCGAGCATCTGCTCAAGCGGAACAATTCGGTTGGGAGATTCAGGCATCAGAGTGTCGATACTTTCCAGGTTCAGCCGGTCGATAATATTCCTACGCGGGGACTAAGTCGGGTAGTGTTCACGAACAAACTTTAGCGCAGCGTCGCGCGAATCCAGGTTGCCCTCGAGTTGCGCGTCCTCCACCGCTTGCAGAATCTCGCGGAAGCGCGGGCCGGGCGCGTGGCCGAGCACTACCAGGTCTTCTCCGCTGAGCAGCCGCTCCGGATGGATTTCCGCGGCGGACATCTGCGCGAAGTGCGTCCGCACCCAATTATAATTTACCAGATCGCGGTGGCTGGAAAGGCAATCGAGACGATGCAATTCTAAATGTTCTTCGAAGCGATACAACCGGAAAAATCGTTTCAGGGTGCTCGGACGCATTTGAGGCACGTCCATCCAGCGCAGGTGGTTGGCGACCAGCGCGGTGATCTGCGCCTGCTCGTCGTTCGCCAGCCGCAGCCGTTGGCAGATGTCCTCGGTCATGCGCGCGCCCACGGGAACGTGCTGGTCAAAACGAATGCGATCCTCGGCCACGCGAAACGTGGGCGGCTTGCCGACGTCATGCAGCAGCACGCCGAGCGCAAGCGTAGTGGCGCAGTTGGCTGGCAGCATCTCCAGCATGAGCAGCGTGTGTGTCCAGACATCGCCCTCGGGATGAAACTGCGGCGGCTGGGCCACGCCCTGCATCGCCGCGATCTCGGGAAAAATGTGTGGCAACAGGCCAGTCGAGTCCAGCAACTCAAAGCCGCGTCGCGCGCGACCGCTGGTCAGGATGCGCAGCAGCTCGTCGCGCACGCGCTCGGCGCTGACCGAAGCAATCTGTGCGGCCAGCGGCGGGATGGCGGCGAAAGTTTCGCGGTCAATTTCAAAGTTCAGTGTGCAGGCGAAGCGCACCGCGCGCAACATACGCAGGCGATCCTCGCGGAAGCGACGAGCGGGCTCGCCGATGGCCCGGATCAGGCGGCGATTAATGTCGCGCTGGCCCTCCACGTAGTCGAGTACTTCGCCACTGAGCGGGTCCATGAGCAGCCCGTTCACGGTGAAGTCGCGCCGCTGCACGTCCTCGCGCGCATCAGCGCTATAGCTGACTGAGTCGGGACGGCGGCCGTCGGTGTAGAGTCCATCGTTGCGAAAGGTGGCGACCTCGATGCGGTGTCCGTCCTCAATCACCATCACGACGCCGAACTGCGCGCCGATGGCGAGCGAATGCGGGAACAGCCGCTGGACCTGCTCGGGAAGCGCGTCGGTGGCGATGTCGTAGTCCTTCGGCGCGAACTCCTCGGCCTCCGTGCCGCGCACCAGATCGCGCACGCAACCACCGACGAAGTAGGCCTGATATCCGTTGTCGCGCAGCCGCAGCGCGATGCTAGCGGCAAGCTGCCGCGGAGATTCCGCTTGTCGGTGGTGCGAGTTGTTCGTCTGAGCATTCATCGAATCGAGACCATCATATCTCATGTTGCATCGCCAGGCTGCGCTCGTAACATCCTAATCGAACCGAGATGGAGCACCCTGCCAGGATGCGACCGAAAGCGAGCGGGTCCGTTTGATGGTTATCCGTGACTGTCAAGCGAGACCGCGCACTTTCGTCCGTGGCCCAGCAGGCGCGCCTTTCTGTGTGATGTGCAACCGTCCAGCATCCCATTGAAAAATAGAACCAGAAAATCTTAATTTTCCTTGACAAAGATTAATGGCGAAAACTATGATTACATTCAGTCATCCCCCTCGACTAGGTTTTCCGACGTAGTAGGTGACGGCCAGAATGTTTATCTAGAATAGTAGGAGCATCCAATGCAGAGTTCATCAAGGGTAGATGTGGTAGCTGTTGCGGCGATATACGCCTTAACTTTATTTAGTTTTGCCCCGGAGTCCTTTGGTCAAGGCTGAGTGGCGGCCCGACAAGGCGCGCCCGTGATTGGCGCGATCTGTAGTGCGGGGCAGGATGGCGGCGAAGGTGGTGGCGTGGTCACGTCCTCACTAACGGGGGCCTCCAAATGGAATGTTTCCTTTGGCTATCGCTACCAGAATTCTTTCCGCCATTTCCGCGGCGATCATGAGGAGACCGACCGTCTCGCGGAAGAGACGCAGGTGGAGAACAACCTTAACCTGTTCGATTTCGGGTTGAGCTATCAAATTAATCCGCGCTGGAGTGTCAGCGTCAGCGCCCCGTTCATGGACGTTACGCGGATCTCGCACCGCAACGACACGGTTACCAACAGCACGGGCATCGGCGACATGTCGATTGGCGCAAAGTTCTGGCTCTTCCGTCCGCCGTCGGAGAACCATCAGAACATCCAGTTTGGTTTTTCGCTGAAGCTGCCGACAGGCAATCCTAACGTAACTGCTGCTGTTGCACCAAACACCATCAATGTGGACCAGTCCATCCAGCAGGGCGACTCCGGCACAGGCCTTTCGCTCGACTACATGGCCTACAAATCCATACGTCGCTTCACGGTATTTTCCGCCGGCGTCTACTTGTTCAATGCAAAGAACAGCTACGCCCCGAAGGGTTGGGTACGCAACGGGCCGCCCACGCCGGGCATCGGCTATCAGGGATTCTCGCAGCCGGGCACGGTCTTCTCGGTGCCGGATCAATATCTGTGGCAGACGGGAATGGGCTACGCCGTTCCGAAGCTGGTGGGATTGGCGTTCACCGGCACGGCGCGTATGGAAGGCGTGCCAGCGCGCGACTTGGTGGGACGCGAAGACGGCTTTCGCCGTCCCGGCTACGGTGTCTCGATTGCGCCGGGAATCATGTTTTCGCGCAGCCAAAACACATGGTCTGTCAGTACGCCCATCGCGGTACACCGCGACCGCACCCGCAGCGTGCCGGACGTTCGCAACAACTCCCACGGGGACGCCGCCTTCGCTGACTGGATGATGCTGATCGGTTATTCACGTTCCTTCTAACGGTGGAGTCCCGAATGATTGCAAGCTGGCGGTCCGTATTACGGATTCGATTGGGCGCTGCTGTGCGCTTCCTGCTTGTAGCGACGGCGCTGAACTGTGCCGCGCTCGCGCAGGAAGCCGCGCCGCCGCTGGAACTTCCCGATCAATCCGGGAAAGCGCAGAAGCTCTCCGATTACTCCGGCAAGATTGTCGTGCTGAACTTTTGGGCCACATGGTGCGGACCGTGCGTCAAGGAGATGCCCATCTTCGTTGAGTTGACGAAGAAGTTTGAGGCGCAGGGAGTGGTGGTGCTGGCGGCGTCACTTGACGCCACCGAGACACAGGCGAACATCCCCGAATTTTCCAGGAAACTCAAGATGAGCTTTCCCATCCTCACCGGCACCACGGTGGATCACATGACGCTGTTTGGAATTGGGGAGACTCTGCCGGGCACGGTCATTATCGACCAGCAGGGCAACGTGTTCGGACGCATTCTGGGGGAAGCGCGCAAGAAGGAAGTGTTCGAGCGCATCGAATGGCTACTGGGTCTGCGCAAGGGCAAGAAAGCGCCCTCGCCGCTGGTTAGCCACCTGCCGAAGCCACGGAGATAGAAAACGAGACTCGTGACTCAAGACTCGTGAAAAACTCGGATCACACTTCGCTGATGCGACTATATTCGGCTGTCATCCCGGCCCGGTTCTTGCGCTAACCCCGAATCTCGAATCTCGCTTCTCGTTCCTTACTTCCGGCGCGCAATTACGGCGCGAATAATCCCGGCCAGGTCTTTGCGCCAGTCGATGTCGGTCCAGTGCTCAGGCAGCAGAAGACTGCGCACGCGTTCGCGCACATCGTAGCCGAGTTCCAGAATCATCAGGCCATCTTTGCGCAGCGCTTGTACGGCCTGCGGAATCAGCCGTTCGTAAACCTCAACGCCCGACTCGCCCGCGAAGACCGCCGAGGGCGGCTCGTGCTTGCGGACCTCCACCATCACATAAGGGAAATCGCGCTCGGAAACATACGGCGGATTGGAGACGATCAGGTCGAAAGTCGGCAGCACCTCGCCGGAGATGGGCTTCAATAAGTCGGAGTGCAGAAAGTGGATGCGCGCGCCATTCCCCCCTCCAAGGTCCCCGGTACCAAGGTTCCTTTCGGCGTTGCGCCGCGCAGTGGACAGGGCTTCCTGCGAATTATCGAGCGCGTAGATGCGCGCCGCGGGCAACTCCTTGGCCAGCGCCACCGCGATGCATCCCGATCCGGTGCCCACGTCGGCGATGGTCAGCGTGCTGCCGCTACTTTGATTGATACCCTGGCCCGTGCGCGCAAATTCGAGCGTGGTCTCCACCAACAGTTCCGTCTCGGGCCGCGGAATCAGCACGGATGGATTCACCAAAAATTCGAGGCCCCAAAATTCCTGATGTCCGGTGATGTACTGCGCCGGCTTGCCCGCCGCGCGCTCATGGAGCCACGCCTCGTAAGTCGCCGATTGCCCCGCCGACAACTCGCGCTCTGGATGCGCCAGCAGCGCAGTCCGGTCGCACCCCGCCGCGTGCATTAAGAGCAGCTCGGCGTTCAGACGCGGCGAGCCGACGCCCGCTTTCTCCAGCTGCTCAATTCCCTGTTTCAACAAAGCATCAATGCGCATAAGTTCCAGTGTAGAGCAATTCCGCTTCAACCATGGCGCTAATCAGTGCCGCGTGACGGGTTTGCGTGACAGTGCCGCGCGGCAAAATGGCGCTTACGCGGCCTGCGCGCCCTTCAGGCGCTCGGACTGATAGTGGGTGGTCAGCGCGTCGATGATGGGGGCGAGTTTGCCGTTCATGATGGCGTCGAGCTGGTGGACGGACATGCCGATGCGGTGATCGGTCATGCGGTCCTGTGGGAAGTTGTAGGTGCGGATTTTTTCGCTGCGGTCGCCCGAGCCGACCATCGAGCGGCGCTCCTCGGCCGTGGCCGCGTTCTGCTTGGCCTGCTCCAGGTCGAGTAAGCGGCTGCGTAGCACGCGCAGGGCTTTGGCTTTGTTCTTGATCTGCGACTTCTCATCCTGGCACGAGACCACCGTGCCGGTGGGCAGGTGGGTGATGCGCACGGCGGAGTACGTAGTGTTCACCGACTGCCCGCCTGGCCCCGAGGAGCAAAACGTATCGATGCGGATGTCCTTGTTCTCGATCTTGATGTCCACTTCCTCGGCTTCGGGCAGCACCGCGACGGTAACGGCGGAGGTGTGGATGCGCCCCTGCTGCTCGGTGGCCGGGACGCGCTGCACGCGATGCACGCCGCTCTCATACTTCAGCTTGCTGAAGACGCCGCGGCCTTCGATCACCGCGATCACTTCCTTGACGCCATTCACCGACGAGTGGCTGACCGACATCACTTCGACCTTCCAGCCCTGCGTCTCAGCGTAGCGCGTGTACATGCGAAAAATCTCTTCGGCGAACAGCGTCGCCTCGTCACCGCCGGTGCCTGCGCGGACTTCGACGACCACATTTTTCTCATCGTTGGGGTCCTTAGGCAGCAGCAAAACCTTTAGCTCAGCCTCGATGGCTGCGAGCTTCGGCTCAAGCTCGGCGATCTCCGCTTGGGCCATGGCGCGCATCTCCGGGTCGGACTCCTGCATCATCTCGCGCGAGCCGGCCAGCGTCTGCTCGACGCCCTTCCACTCGCGATACTTGTCGACAATATCGGCGAGCTCGCGGTGCGCCTTGGCGAGCTTCGAGTAAAGCGCCGTATCGTCGATGGTCCCGGGCCGTCCGAGCTCCTCGGAGAGCGCCTCGTAGCGTGTCTCGGTCTCTTTTAATTTGTCGAATAAGGACATGATGATTTCCTGAGCGTGCCTCTGATAAGCGACTGCCAAAAGGCCAATTCCCACAATACGAGGAAAGCCGCGAGCCTGTCAATTGGAGGCGCGGAGTTGTTGTGGGCCGCGGAAAATCAATGACCGATCGGACAGTTAGTGAAAGCGATGGAAGTTTCATATTAGGATAGCTGGGAGGGCATAGCAGCGAAGGGTCAAGTTACGAATGAACAACGCGGGCGGAGAGAAACGACTGGTGGTTATACTCGGCATCGAGTCGTCGTGCGACGAAACGGCGGCGGCGATTGTCGAAGATGGCGCGCGCGTGCGCTCGTCCGTGGTCGCGTCGCAGATGGCCACGCATGGCAAGTTCGAGGGCATCGTGCCGGAGCTGGCCAGCCGCGAGCATCTCCGCAACATTGTTCTCGTGGTGCGCGAGGCGATGGAGAAGGCGGAACTGAAGTACGCCGAGGTGGATGCCATTGCCGTAACGCACGGGCCGGGGCTGGCGGGTGCGCTGCTGGTGGGGCTCACGTACGCCAAGTCGTTGGCGATGGCTCTCAACAAGCCGCTCATCGCGGTGAACCATCTGGAAGGGCACATTCACGCCGTGCTGCTGGAAGAGCGTTTGCAGGGCCGCGCCGAGCCGGAGTTGCCCGCATTGTCGCTGGTGGTCAGCGGTGGGCACACTATGCTGGTGGTGAGCGAGGATCTCGAACTGCGCGGGGAAGGAAGTGAGGGCGGGCCAGTGGCTGGGCCAGTAGCTGGGGAAGACACCCATGTCCTGCGCCATCGCATCATCGGCCGCACGCGCGACGATGCTGCGGGCGAGGCGTTTGACAAAGTGGCGAAGCTGCTCGGTTTCGGCTATCCCGGCGGACCGTTGATCGACAAGCTGGCGCGTTTCGGCAACCCCCACGCCGTCGAGTTTACGCGGCCCAGAATGAAAGGCAACGCGCTCGACTTCAGCTTCAGCGGCATCAAGACCGCCGTGCTGCGCTACGTGCAATCCGGCGGCATGCCATCTGGTGGTAGTGAGATAAACGCCGAGATTGAGGCGCGACGCCTACTGAGGAGTGAGTCGCTCCGCCAGTATCCCGACATGACTCCCGTGAAACTATTCGACAAGATGCTTGCCACTTGTTCCACGCAGACGCTCGATCTGATCGCCAGTTTCCAAAGCGCCGTGGTCGATGATCTTGTCGAGCACTGCCACGAGGCCGCTGAGCAGGAAGGGATCAACTCCGTATTCGTCACCGGCGGCGTGGCCGCCAACTCCGAGTTGCGCGAGCGTTTCGCCAGCTTCGGTGAACGCATCGCGCCGACCTATTTCCCGCGCCTGAATCTATCCACCGACAACGCCGCCATGATCGCCGCCGCGGCCTACCCCAAATTCCTGGCCCGCGACTTCGCCGGATTTGAAGTGGCCGCAGATCCCACGCTCGCCTTGGGCAACTAGGAATTAAAGACCCAACTTGTCCATGGCATCTTTTTCGTAAATTTCATCTTCGGCCGGATAACGGAGCAGGTTTTCGAAACGCCCGGTCTCTTTAGTAAGTCCCCACAAGATGCTTTCGCCGGCTGGTACAATTTTCGGCTCCATCTGGAATATGGGGTCGGTGAATGCATCTCGGGCCGAAATAATCGTCCACCCCTTGCCGCGGAACATCTCCAATAGGTCGTTCAAAAAAAGTGCATTTAGAAGATTGTGGTGTATTAACAACGTGTGCTTGACGTTTCTGCCGAGGACTTTTTGCGCCAAGTTGTCATAGAACTGAGTGCGCTCCCAGATGTGTTGCAGGTAGTAATCACGGTACGGTTTTGTATCCGCATTGGGATTGAGTTTTAGGCGCGCAATCAACCGCGCATTGACGTACCAATCTGACGCATCAATAGTGACATACCCTTGCTTGTAGCCCTGTCGCTTCAGGAAAGTCCGGAGCTGATCGCGTTTGTCCTGGGTGTCCCCCTCTTTGAGCATTGTGAATCGGAAGTATTTTTGGAAGCGCTGATACTTCGATAGCACCGTTTCAGCGTTCAAAATATCTTCCGAGAATTTCTGAAACGCTATTCTGTTGTACGGCGCGTGGGAATACGTGTGATTGGCGATGATATGGTTGGTCCGGTTCCAGACCGCTAGGCGCTGAGCCGAGAGTGGTTTTTCAGCCTCGCTTCCGATTACAAAGAGCGCAATATCCACTTTGTTTTTCGCGAGCGTCTTCAGGATTCGTTCATCTTTCTCTTTCCCGGACAGCAACGGATCGTCGGTAAGCCGAAAGTCGTCCATGGTAATGGCCACATTCTGTGCGGTCGCCATGTTGGAGAATAGGGCTAAGAATAGTACGTAGGCTATTTTGCACATTAGTAAGTCTCCAAAATGTCGCGATGCTACAAATGAACTCCATCTTAACCTCCGCGCCATGTTATAGTTAAGGAAATATTCAGGACCGCCAGACTTTTTGGCTCTCTGGCGCGTCTTCCCTATCGGGAGCGGATGGTTGTTTGAATCTACCGAGTCTGATGCCCAGTTGGTGGCCCGCACGAGACGGGGCGACCTTGATGCCTTCAACGTGCTGGTGTCGCGCTGGGAGAAGCGGCTCTACAACTACCTTCTGCGCCTGCTGAGCAATCGCCCGGGGTTTCGCGAGGACGCGCTCGACCTGTGTCAGGATGCGTTCCTCAAAGCGTATCAGAGCATTGCATCGCTCGAAGACGCCGCCAAGTTTCCCGGTTGGTTATATCGCATTGCTCACAACTTGGCGTACTCCGAACTGCGCCGTCCAGCGCTGATGGTCAGCATGGATGATCGGTTCGACGAGAGTGGTCCCGAGGATAGAAAAGGCGAATGCATTCCGATACGCAATTCGGTGGCGTGGTCCAAGGCTTCCGGCGGCTCCAGCCGGGAGATGGAACTGGCTGTGGCGCGCGCGCTCGACTCGCTGCCCGCCGAGCAGCGCGAAGCAATCGTCCTCAAGGTGTATCATGGGTTTCTGTTTCAGGAAATTGCGGCGATCACTTCCTGCCCACTCAGCACTGTCAAGACACGCATCTACACGGGCTTCGCGCAGTTGCGATCCGTCCTCGGCGACAGCGTGCCCAGTCTCCCGCGAGTAGCCCACGAACGGCCCTTGTAGCGCCGGGACCCGGCGGTCTGACAACTTTTTTCTCTATCAATTTTGATTGTGTAGTCCTTCACCCTTGCGGCAAGCCGGGAATCGATTTTTCGCAGAATCGAGCACGCTCGAACTACGCCCGTTCATGCGGATCGACTGGATTTCCCGCTTGCCGCCCCTCTTAAAAGAAGCCTGGGGTGTGGGAGTGAGTCAGGAGTGACATATGAAATGTGATGAAGTGAGATCGTTGCTTACCGACTTTGTCCTCGATGAGGTCTCACCGGACGATGGTCAAATC
>CAMBEY010000100.1 GCA_945865705.1 Candidatus Sulfopaludibacter sp. SbA3 | reverse complement strand
TCCCGCGAGGTGTGCGCGCAGATCGAACGCGCCCAACATGCGGCAGGTGGCGGCGAAACACACGGTCTCGTTGGCCAGGAAAACATTGCGGCACAGGGCCACCGTTTCGGGGTGCTGTTCGCGAAAACCATCAGAGAACCAGCGCGTTTGTTGGAAGTCGATCAGCGCGGGCAGACCCTTTTCTTCGGCCTCTTTCGCGCGCCACTCCCATTTTTCGGGAGCCTCGGCGCCATACCAGGCCGTGGTGTCGATCAGTCCGAGCGTTTGCACACGGGCAGGGAACAGCGCCGCAAACTGCAACGCGATGCTGCCGCCGAGCGATCCGCCGGCGATGTGGGCGCTCGACCATCCAACATGATCCAGCAGTGCGGCCAGGTCGCGCGCGAATCCATCGAGACGGTACGGGCCGGGAGACTTGCCTTGCAACCTGGATGACGCGCCGTGCCCGCGACAGTCGTAAGTGAGGATGGCGGCGCGGTTGATGAGACGTTCGACGACCGCGTCCCAGACCACTTCGCTCATGCCGAGCGAGTGAACCAGTACGAGTTTTGGCAGACCGGACCGCTCTGCGCCGTGCAGTGTGTAATGGAGCGAGGCGCCGTCGCCCAGCGGGGCGTTGCCGGAGGTTTTGGTGTGTGACATATAAAGTGTTTTTCAAATGCTCCGAATGTTTAGACTATCACAGCGAACGAAGCGCGTCACAGAGCCGCGCGCGTAAGCGAGCGGAGCGGCTGGCGCTGGCACGATGGCTGGGTAGCAAGCACCGAAACCAAGGCAAGCGCTGTCGTAAGACTACTCGGTCCGCTCGCTCACGCGCGCGGCACCGTCACTCCGGCAAGGGTTTGCCACGCGTTTCGGGAAAGAACGGGGCGGCGACGATGCCGAGAATGTAGATCATGCTGACGATTACGGCGGCGCGGCCGTAGCTGCCGAAATAGGTGATCAGAGTGCCCGCCAGCAGCGGCCCGGTGAAGGCGATGAAGCGCGGCGCGTTGAAGCAGAAGCTGACGGCTGTGGCGCGGATGCGCGTGGGATAAGCTTCCGGCAGCCACGTCGAGCACCATGTGTATTGGCCCAGCGTGAAGAACGCGTTGATGGAGCAGACGATCAGGAGAAGATACAGATTATGCGTCCACAGGAACAGCACGGGGGTCATCAGCAAGGAGATGGCGAACCACGCGATGGTAACCGGCCTGCGTCCATAGATGTCGGCGAAAAAGCCCAGCGAGATATAGCCGACAATGGCGCCCGCATTGTAGAACATTCCGGCCAGACTCGCCCAGCGCTCGGGTGAGAGTCCCTCCAGCTTAGCGAGAGATCCGACGTAGGGAGGCACCCATGTTGAGATGCCCCACCAAGCCAGCGTGGTGGTGGTGGACATCAGGAAGGCCGCAATGGTTCGGCGGCGATACTTCGGATCGGCGAATAGGTCAATCAACGTGAAGCGCGTGAGATTCTTGTCGGCAGTGCTCAGAGGTTGCCCCGACTTCACCGCTTCCTTCTGCGCTTCCACCGCGGCGCGGCGCTTGCGATCCGACTCCGTCCACTTCTCCGGTTCCTTGATGCGCTTGCGAATCCAGCCGACGGCCAGGGCGGGGAGGACGCCAATGACGTACATCCAGCGCCATGCGTCGGGTCCCATCGGGCTGACGAAGAACCATGTAGCGGAGGCGAAGAAGAAGCCGATGCCCAAGCCGCACTGCATCAGGCCGGCGCCCTTGCCGCGATGCTTGTCGGGCCACATCTCGGCGACCATGGAGGTTCCCGTGCCCCACTCCGATCCCAGCGCGAAGCCAACGATGAAGCGCAGCGCGATGAAGGACCACAACGACCAGGCGATGGCCGTGAATCCAGTCACAGCGGAATAGGCCAGCACGGCGTAGATCAAGGTGCGCTTGCGCCCGATGTAG
The DNA here is from genome assembly GCA_945865705.1 of Candidatus Sulfopaludibacter sp. SbA3. Classification (GTDB taxonomy): domain Bacteria; phylum Acidobacteriota; class Terriglobia; order 2-12-FULL-54-10; family 2-12-FULL-54-10; genus SHUM01. Next base: position 7,560 of record CAMBEY010000100.1, on the reverse strand, counting down.
TCGGAGACGATACCGCCGACGATGCCGCCGATGCCCCAGCCGAGCAGCGTAACCGCGATGGTCAGCCCAGCGTAAAACGGGATGTTGGCATAACTTTCGGCGGGCAGTAGTTGGCGAAACGCGGCGCCCATGGTGAGAATCAGGGCGTAGGTCTCATAGCCGTCAAAGGCCCAGCCGAGGTTGGCCGCCAGCAGCGTGTTCCATTGCTCTTTATTCAGGGTGCGGTACCAGGGTCGGTTGTCGGCGGCTGCAATGGTTGGAGTACTCATGCGGTTCCTCTCATCTGATGGCTGGTGGACTGATCCGGGCCGCGACACTGAACGCCATATTGATGACGTTCAGGAGCGTCCGCGATGCGCGAAAAGCAGCACAAGAATCTTGAACGCTGAACACGGCCTTGTCCGGTGGAAAAGCTGGAATGCTCCTGAGTGCGGGACTGAGTTTCGCGCGCGACTATTGTGGACGCTCCATAACTGTCGCGGCTCGGATACAAGCGCAGTTCAATGTGTGAAAAAGAAACAGCCGATGGCAGGGCGCGGCTCGCTCCCGATGCTTTCGCTGACCACCACCTCCGCCGTCGGAGTAACGATCAACGACGCGACCTTCTTTCCTTTGTCGTCGAGCGCCTCGGCGGACTGTTTCACAATCAACGTCTGTTCCTTGGTGTCGGCGGCGAGACGAAATTCCAGCTCGACCAGCGGACCATCGCGGATCGGCTCCTTGGCGGTGATCGTGATCTCCAGCTTTTGAGCCGCGGCCTTTTCTTTGACCTTGTTCCCCGAGGCGTCCTTCATCTCGACAGCGATTTCGGCGAATGACGTGTTGGCGGCGATGCCCAGCCGCGCCAGCACGAATGTCAGCGAGCTGCGCGGAAACTCGACGCTCTGCCGCACTACGTAAATCGGCGCTGTCGCGGGATTCGTAATCATGGCGTTGAGAAACACGGGGGCGGCAGGCCGCACTCGAGCGGAGACGAGTTCGAGCTTAGGTGCCCTTTCCGGAGCCCCATCCTGAGTAAGCCCTGGGGTGGCCGCAACAAACAATTGCGCGGCCACCATCAAGTAAGCGAAAGCACGCATTTAGTTTTTCCTAACTGTTGATACTGCCAAATTGTTACTGCCGTTGGCTGGACGATTAGACTAACCACCCGCGCCGGGAGCAACCGCGCGTTCACCGGGAAACTTCTTGGTGATGTCCACCAAAGGCGAGCCGATGTGTTCCACATCGCTATCCTTGAAGGTGTAGGCTGGGCCCACGGACTCGACTCCGAAGTCTTTGGCGAGCGACTCCTGGAGCACAACCATCTTGCCGCCGACCATGGTCATCAACGGCTTTACCTTTAGAATTTCGGCCTCGGGAACGGTGAAGTAATCGCGGTCGATCACCAGCAGGTCGGCGTACTTACCCACTTCGAGCGAGCCGAGCTTCTCCTGCTTGCGCACGTAATCGGCGGCCCAGATGGAGTACATCTTGAGCGCGTGGACGCGGTCGATGCGCTCGTCGGGCTGCCAGATTTTGCCGTCATACTTGCGCGTAATCGCCTGCCACAGCATGAAGAACGGCGGCTGGAAATTGCGCGACCCAGGACGATCCGCGCCGGTGGCGTAGTGCTGGCCAACGAGGCGCACGCCGGATTTAATCCAGGTGTTGAACGGCAGCATGAACTTGTCATACTGAGGGCCGTAGTCCTTCAGCCACTCGGGCGACTCCTGAACGATGTCCGGACCGCAGCTCAGCATGATGCCGTAATCGTTCAGCATCTTGATGGTCTCGGGCGCCTTGCCGATCAGGTTGCAATGCTCGCCGGTCATCTTCATGGCTTTGACGTCATCGAGCGACCAGCCGTTGTTGGCGCGGGCCATGTCGATCATCTTGATAAACGAGCGCGCGCTCTCGGAACCCTGCATGTGGACGCCGGCAATTCTCCAGCCTGCCTCCATGGCGTTTTGCAGGGTGTCCCACATCAGGTCGCCTTTCTGCGGGCAGACTTCCCGCGCCTTCAGCTTGGGGTCCACCGTGGTGTCCGGGCCGGTGCAGGATTCCGGGTAGAAGGAATCCCAGCGCTCCGAGGCCACGCCGTCAATCCACAGATAGTCATCGCCGAGGCCCTGCAAGACGCCCGTGCGACGATAAATCTGCCGGGTCTGCGCCGGGTCGGTGGGCATGCGATGCACTTCATAGTGAGCATCCAGGCGAATGGGCATCTGTCCCAGTTCCGCCAACTTGGCATAGCCGCTCATGACCTTGGGGAAGGGAATGCGTGTCGAGAAAGTGGTTACGCCCTTGGCCGCAAAGCTCTCTGACGTCAGCTTCAGCGTCTGCGCCAGGATGTTCAGCGGAACTTCGTTCAGGAACAGTTCCCAGGTGATGACGGCCATCTCCTGGCTGCCCACCCAGCCGATCTTGGGGATGTCGATGTCCAGCCGGTCGCCGTGCATGGTCTCCTGAATGGAGGCGGAGTAGCCGGGCATGAATTTTTCCAGAATTTCGAGCGCCTTGGAGTTGATGTTGCCGCGCAGGCCGGGGCGCATCAGCACCGGGTTGTCGGGGGCATAGCGGTCCAGCGTATCCAGATTGGTGAACTTGCGCGTCATGGTCCACAGCGACAGCGCGCCGGGGTCCTCCGGGTAGGGTTGCATGTTGACCATGACCCACTCGCCCTTGGGAGTTTTCTTGACCGCGTCTTCGACGGCGTTCTTCAGCGCCAACTGGCTCTCTTCCAAATCGGCCTTGGCCTGCACCGTTACTTCAATCCCGTTCGGCGGATACTTGATGCCGAAGCGATCGAGATAGCGCACGGCGCCGCCGTAGATATGATTGTGCGGCTCGATGATGCCGGGTATCAGCGTGCGGCCCTTCAGGTCATAGGTCTTGGTGTCGGGGCCGGCGATGGCTTTGATGGCGTCGCTGGTGCCCAGCTTGATGATCTTGTCGCCCTTCACCGCCAGCGCCTGATAGGAGTTGCCCACCAAGGCGGAAGCGGATTTGTCGTCCATGCTGACGACCTTGCCGTTGATGAAAATTGAATCCGCGTAACCGTACTTGCCCACCTCGGGCGGCAGCGCGTTCTGTGCCTGGCTCCGCTGAATGCCGAAACCAACCATGAGCGAGACGGTGAATAGAAAGACAAATAATCGCTTGCGCATTTCCCTAAACCTCCGTGGTCGAAATCCGTGATCGAAAATCGGTAAACGATACTTCAAAACTGTCATCCTGAGCGCAGCGAAGGACCTGCTTTACTTTGCGAAATCGAAAAGGCAGATTCCTCGCTGCGCTCGGAATGACACTGCTAAACAACTATATATCAATCTACTAGAACGAAATCTTCAAGCCGAACTGCATCTGCCGCGGATCATTTGCCGTGGTGGTAATCCGCCCCGCCTGAGCGTTGGCCGCCCCGGTTGTCGCCAGGAAATTCGTGTTGTTCGGCAAACCGAAATTGGGGTGGTTGAAAATGTTGAAGACTTCCCACCGGAACTGGAGCGATTTGTTTTCACCCAGACTGGTATTCTTGACCAGGGCAAAATCAAAATTTCTGAATTTTGGTCCGATCAAAGTATCGCGGCCAAGATTGCCGTAGAATCCCAGGTCTTGCAATCTGAATGCGCAGGGATCGTAGTACAGGTCCGGGGTGCCGAGCTGTTGGCCAGCAGCGACGCCGGCACAACCCGCGGTAGTCCCGCTGGTGGGATTGCTGCTCATTCCCGGGGCCAGATCCGGCCGGCTGAGGTTCGATCCAGCCGAGGCGCTTTGATCTCTTCCCACCGTGTTTAAGGTTGCGCTATTGATGACTGTGAAAGGCACGCCGGTAGTCAGGCTCAGAATTCCGTTGGTCTGCCAGCCGCTTAAGAGCTTGCCCAGAATACCCGTGAGGCCGTTTCCAAACGGCAGGGTGTAAGTGTAGTTCGCCGAAACCACATGGCGCAGATCAAACGCAGCATGGCCCCACTCCGATGAGTTCATCGTATACGGATTCTGCGGAGAACTGGACTGTTGGAAATCGCCGCTGATGGCGCCGACAGCGTTGTCCAGTACGTGCGACCAACTGTAGGCAAACTGGGCTTGCAGCGACTGACTGAAGCGCGTGGTCATTTTCGTCTGCAAACCGTGATAAGTGGAGCTGGCTGACAATGTCCGCAGCGAAGTGCTGGTGAAGTTGGCATCGCGGCGCGGAGGAGCGGCTCCGTTGACCGGGGCATAGTAGTAGCGGCCATCGGGTAGAATCGTCGGAACTGCCGTGTTGAGATCGCCCTGGCGATTCAAGAACAGGCCGCGAGTACCCACGTAGCTGACGCCCAGCAGCGTATTGGGCAGTATCTCGCGCTGGATGCTCATGTTCCACTGCATCATGTAGGTCTGCTTATTGTTATCCCACTGCGCGCCATCGTTGAAGACCGCGCCGGGAGCGCTGAACAGCGCAACCGGGTGCGGGAAGGTCAGCAGGGGGCTGGGACTCTGCGCCGACTTGGTGGTGAAGAACGGCGGCAGCGTTCGGTTCGCGTAGAAATAATCCCGGAAGATCATCTGGTAGTAGAGGCCATAGCCGCCGCGAATGGAAGTCTTGCCGTCTCCGGTGGCATCCCAGGCAAACCCGATGCGGGGGCTAAAGTTTTTGATGGGCAACTTGATGACCGGGTTGGTAACCACCAGCGTGTCGGTGGTAAACAGTCCGTCATAGTGCGAGGCGCGACCGTTCACTTCCGTGGGATCGTTCTGGAACTCCCAGCGCACGCCAAGGTTCAGAGTCAGGCCTTGGAAGGGTTTCATGTCGTCCTGAACAAATAATCCCATAATGTTCTGCCGCCAGCCGCGCACCGCTGTGCCGCCCGGTGTAACGCCGGTGAAGGTCGCCGGAATATTGCGCAGGAAGTTGGCCATGCTGGCGAAGGTGAACAGGCCGATGCCACGGAAGACATCATTTTCATTGGTCTGAATGCGTTGGAAGTCGACTCCAAATTTGATCGCATGATTGCCACTGGTGTAGCTCATGGTATCGGTCAACTGGTACACATTGTCCAGACGCGTCCGAGGCAGGTTGTTCGGCAAAGTAGGATTGGCGATTCCGGTGATGCCCAGAGGTCCCACGCCGGGTGAAGGCGCGTTGGGGATGAACCAAAGGGCCTCATTGTTCAGCAAGGGATTGGTGGTCTCCGTCGTGTAACCCACTTTGGGACGATTGAAACCAAAGCGAAACACGTTGAGCATTTGCGGCGAAAAAATATGCGTCTCGCCGATCGTCGCATACTGATTGCGGATGGAATCCATCTGGTCGTAGGTGGGCAGCGGTTGCGGCGTCGTCCTGCTGCTATCGTCAATCGTGTAGCGCGCAAAGAGGGAGGACCCTTCCGAAAAATTGTGGTCCACTCGGACCTGGACATAATCCTGATTGGTCGGCACGGAGAAGCTGCGGATGTACTCACCCCGGCCATCGGCCAGTATTGGGCGGCCCGGTGTTGGGTCCGGCCAGAGCGCCAGATAAGGTCGAACGATCTCCGATATGGGGACGATGCAATTGGCTCCGTCCTGAGTGCCGCTGATAGGAGCGGCGGTGCAAGCGGCCCCGGCTAGTGGCAGGTTTCCCTGGCGCATGGCGACTGAGGGGATAAACGCGCTGGTGGCATTGCCGACGCGCTGGCGCATTCCTTCATAGCCTCCGAATATAAACGTCTTGTCGCTGCTGATGGGCCCACCCAGCGTTCCGCCAAACTGGTTTTTGCGCAGCGGGGATTTCCGGCCATTGGCCAGGGCATTGTCCTCCCAACGCCGCGAGTCGATTGCGTCATTGCGGAAGAACTCAAATACGGAGCCATGCAGTTCGTTGGTCCCGGCCTTCGAGACCACGTTGATGACGCCGCCGCCGGCGCGTCCGAACTCCGCGGAGAAGTTCGAGGTGATCACCTGAAATTCCTGAATGGTGTCGACGCCCAGGGCCTGCCCCGATGCGCCGCCAATGGCCATGCCGTTGATGCTGTTGATGCTGGTGCCGTCCATCAGGAAATTGTTCATGCGTGAGCGCGCACCGTTGAAGCTCAGTTGCAAGCCCGCTCCTGTGGCCACGCCGCCGGCGGCCGAGCGCGCCTGAACCACGCCGGGCTCCATCAGGCTTAAAGACACGAAGTCGCGCCCGTTGAGCGGCAGATCGCGGATCTGTTTTTCACTGACGATTCCCGACAGCGACGCGCTGGTGGTCTCCACCAGCGGCACTTCTCCGGCCACTTCCACTGTCTGGGTTACTTCGCCGACCTGGAGATCGACATCCACCACGGCATGACGGCCCACGGTCAGTTCGATTCCGGTGCGAAGGTAGTTCTGGAAACCGGCCATGGACGTTTCCAGCTCATAGTTTCCTGGCAGCAGTTGCGTCACGCTGTACCGGCCCTGGTTGTCCGTCTGGACCGAGCGGGCCACTCCGGTGGCCACGTTTCTCACGCGCACGGCAGCTTCGGGAATCACGGCTCCCGATCCGTCCTTCACCGCGCCTGAGATGGTCGCGGTGGTTTCCTGCGCCAGCAGCATCGCGGTGTTTAGGCCGCCGCTGACGCTCGCAAGTAAACCCGCGATGAAAATCATTCCCAGCAATCGATTTCGCATACCACCCTCCGTTACTTTTGGCATTTTTTGCCGCGTTCCTGATTCGAATAAACTGGCCCCGGTCGATGTCGCTCTAGCTTCGGCGACTTGCTGATTGTGGTTGGCTCGCATGGTGTGGGGAGGCCAGCAGCGGGACAACATAACTCAATTCTCGGCATCGAAGTTTCGTAATGATCTCCTCAGAAACCACATCTCTCAGCAACGTATTTATTTTCACTACAGAGATCCCAAACGAACTCCCCGAATCACAGTTGCAAACCCAATAACCACTGCATTTCACCGTATCCTAATGACTAGTAAAGCTCTTGCATAGCAGGAGACCACACGGATTCCATAGGTGTCAAGCAAAAACGGCAAATCAGAGCGCGGCCCGTTCGCATCTTAAGGGGAAATATAAAACAAGCGGGGAAATTTCATACAAGCGAGCAGGGAGGTGCGAGAGAACAATCTGTGATGACCCGTGTCTCGACAGGTTGGCAATACAGAACCCCAAGTCGCAACGCGAAAGTTGTGTGTCGCAACGCGCGAAGTAGTGTTGTACACTCAACCCAAAGGACGGAACCAGTTTTTGGGTTTGGCAGGCAGCACGGACTCTAAGGAGATAATACTTATGTCATCTGTAATACGTGCAATGAATAACCATCGCTATCGAAGGATTGCTTTGTTCATGGTGTTCGCGATCCTGGCACTAGGCGGACGCTTTTTGCTAACCATGGGCCAGATGAAGGAAGGATCGCGCGCGCTCACCATTGGCAAAGACCGGCTGGTGGCTTGGGAGCAACTTCCGGCGATGAACGGTCCCATGTGCGAATGGGCACCCGCTAGTACCTCCACGACTCTGGCGGCACTTCCACAAGCCGCTGCAGGTCGCGCGGCCAGCAGCGCCACCGGCAGCACCAGCGCTCCGCCGCATCCCAGCCTGGAAGCGCGGGCGCGAGTGGCGACGCGAGATTCCCTCGATCGTGTGGA
>CAMBEY010000099.1 GCA_945865705.1 Candidatus Sulfopaludibacter sp. SbA3 | reverse complement strand
GATGCCGATGGGGCCTTCCAGCGTGCGCGGAGAGAGTTCGTTGGAAAATATTTTGCCGAGGAACTCGAAGATCAGCAGCGCGAATTTCTTGTTGGTAGTCAACGACTCATTGAGCGCCGCGCTGAATGACAATTGCCGTTCGATCACTTCGTTGGTGAACTGCACTCCAATGCGCCAGCGCGCTTCGGTCTCGCCGTTGACCTTGCTGGGGACTGGAGTCATCTGCGCGGTAATCAGCTCAGTGCCGCGTGCATAAGTTATCTGCATGGGCTCGCCCTGATTTTTTTGCACCAGCTCGGACACCGCGGGCCAGTAGGTAATCGGCTGTTCGTTGATGGCTGTGAGGACATCGCCCGCTTGCATGCCAGCCAGCCCGGCGGGCAGGTCGGATTCCACCACCTGAATCTTGGCCATCATGCGCGGAGCCCAGCCGACATCGCCAATCTGCGAGCGGCCCGTGGGTGCGGGAACCACTTTGGCATTCACGACGGCCCCGTTGCGATCAGCAGCGACTGTCAGCGTTTGATTGGCGCTGGAGGCGACTTCGATCTCGACGTCCATCCAACCGGGATTTTCCATGTTGTCGAGGCGCGTGATGCGATCGCCGGGAAGGAGGCCCGCTTTGGAGGCGGACGAGTCTGGCGCGATGTAACCAATTACCGCGGGGCCTTCCGCGTACGCGGGCTTCTGATAGCGAAACATATAGAGGCCGGTGAGCAGCACGATGGAAAGGACAATGTTCATCGCCGGTCCCATGATGGCGACGATGAAGCGCTGCCAGCGCGGCTTCATCTGAAACTCGTCGGGGGAGCCGCTGGTGGGGTCGTCGGGATTCTCGCCGGACATTTTCACGTAGCCGCCGAAGGGCAGCACGCTGAGGCGGTAATCGGTGCCGCCGCGCGTAAAGCCCCACAGGCGCTTACCGAAGCCGATGGAGAAAGTCTCGACGCGGATGCCAAAATATTTGGCGGCGAGAAAATGGCCGAGCTCATGGATGAACACCATGATGCCCAATACGATCATTACGCCGATGATGCTAGTTGCGAAGTTGTACATCTCTACCTCTCCGTACCGTTACGTTCAATACCGTTGCTAGACGCGCGTCGTGAGCAGTTCTTTTGTCAGGCGACGGGTGGCCAGGCGCCGGCACGCGGCGTCATGATCGAGTACTTCATCGACGCTGGTGAGCCTACGGACCGGCAATTCATCCAACACTCCCTCAATCACTCTACTGATGGCGCCGAAGGGAATTCTGCCTTCGAGAAAAGCTGCTACAGCTATTTCATCGGCCGCGTTCAGCGCGCATGTAGCGGATTGACCCGCCCGCATGGCTTCGTAAGCCAGCCGCAGACAGGGGAATCGCGCCGTATCCGGCTCCATGAAATCCAGTCTGTCCAGCCCGACCCAGTCAAAGCCATGGCTATTGGATGCCATTCGCTCCGGATAGGTTAGCGCATATTTTATGGGAACTTGCATATCAGTTACCGAGAGCTGGGCGATTACCGACCCGTCAATAAACTCGACCAGCGAATGGACGGCGGACTGGGGGTGTACTTTGACACGAATCTGATCCGGGGTAAAACCAAAAAGCCAATGCGCTTCAATCACTTCGAAGCCCTTGTTCATGAGTGTGGCCGAGTCGATGGTAATGCGATTGCCCATCTTCCAGGTGGGATGGTTCAGTGCGGCTGCGATGCTGGCCGACTCGATTTGCTCGGCGGTGGAGTGGAGAAATGGTCCGCCGGACGCGGTTAGGACAAGTAGGCAAGCCTCATCGCGGCGACCAGCACGCAGGCACTGGTGTACCCCGTTGTGCTCGCTATCGACGGGCAGCAGTTCGGTTCCTTTGCGATGAGCAAGCTCAGTGGCCAGCTCTCCCGCTGCCACCAACACTTCCTTGTTGGCTAGCGCCACTTGCTTGCCCGCTTCCAGCGCGGCAAACGTGGCTGGCAGACCGGCGACGCCCACGGTGGAGGAGAGTACTACGTCGATTTCAGTCAGTGTGGCCGCTTGTCTCATCCCTTCGCGGCCAACCGTGATTTCAGGGATTGGCGCGGTGCCGCCAGCCGTCAGTTCGCGGCAAAGGGCATTGGCAGCCGCCTCGCTGCCCATAGAGACCAGCATCGGATGGAAGGCGCGAATCTGTTCGGCGAGCAGTGCGACGTTCTCCCCGGCCGTGAGGCTGGCCACCTGGAAGCGGTCCGGATGGGCTTCGATCACCGCTAGACAGCTTCTGCCGATGGAGCCCGTTGAGCCAAGTATGCCTATTTTTTTCATAGAGTTGCGGGCGGTTTTATGGGTGCCTCGGGGGTGATGCTTAATGCTTCATCAAAAGCCAATAATACCATAGCATCGGTGCGGCGAATAAGAGGGCATCAATGCGGTCTAGTACGCCACCGTGTCCGGGGACGAGCTGGGAGGAATCTTTCACTCCTGCGCTGCGTTTCATGGCGGACTCAACCAGGTCGCCGATCTGAGCGGCGATATTCACGGCTGCTGCTAGAGCGATTACCGTCCAATCGTGGAAGATAAAATGTCCTGCCACTCCAACGATCATCGCGCCAACCATTGATCCTGCGACACCCTCCCAGGTTTTCTTGGGACTGATGCGCGGAAACGCGAGATGCTTGCCGAAGGCGCGTCCGGTAAAGTACGCGGTCGAATCGCTGGCCCAGACCGTCACCATGGTGAACAACGCCAGCGGCGCGCCGCCATCCTGTCGGCTCACCCACACAATAATGCTCAAGGGGACTGCGGTATAGACCACGCCCAGCATCGAGTATCCCGCAACGGGAAAGTAGTGCGCGAGATCGCGCTTCGGCGACATGGTCTCGGCGAGCACAATAAGCATCAACAGCAGAACCAGGGCGGCGGTGCCCTCGGCAAAGTAATCGGTTAACGAAATGCCCATCAGCGCGAGGCCGATGGCATGACCCGGCACGCGCAGCATTCGCGCGCCGGAAACTTTTTCAGCCATGCGGAAAAACTCCCACAGCCCGGCCTGCGCAAAAACGGTACCTGCCACGGCCAGCATCCACGAGGGTGCCCACAGGACTAAGTAAATGAAAAGGGGAATCAGGACGAGAGCAGTGAGAATACGCCGCATGGGATTGCGTTAGGCTCCGTGTTCGCCCAAGCCACCGTACCGGCGCTCGCGTTTCTGGAAGTCGATAATGGCCTCAAGGAGATGACGGCGGGTGAAGTCGGGCCAGCAGGTTTCCGTTACATAAATATCGGCGTAAGCAATCTGCCAGAGCAGGAAATTGCTGACTCGCATTTCGCCGCTGGTACGGATGAGAAGATCGGGATCGGGTAGCCCGCCGGTCGAAAGATTCTCGGAGACTGTGCGCTCGGTAACGTCCTCCGCTCGCAGCTCACCGCGCTGAACACGAGCAATGATCGACTGAATTGTATCGACCATCTCGGACCGCGCGCTGTAGTTGAGCGCTACGTTGAGCACCATTCCGGTGTTTCCGCTGGTGATGCGCATGGCGTCGTCGAGATCCTGGCGGACTTCAACGGGCAACTGCTCATAGCGGCCAAGAATCTGTAGGCGAATATTATTGCGATGGATTTCAGCCAACTCCTTGCGCAGATATTCGCGCAACAGTGACATCAACGTGCTGATTTCGGTTTGCGGTCGCTTCCAGTTTTCAGTCGAGAAAGCAAACAGCGTCAGTGCTTTCAGATGGAGACGAGAACCGGTTTCCACGATCTCGTGTACTGCCGACGCGCCTGCGCGGTGGCCTGCCAAACGAGGCAGACGACGGCGCCGGGCCCAGCGTCCATTGCCATCCATGATGACCGCAATGTGACGGGGCAGGCGCGCAAGCTCCATCTGGGCAACCAAGTCCGGCTCGCCCAATTCGCTTAAGTCAATGGTCGGGTGAGGGGTCGGGTGAGCGGCTGTAAGTCCTAGTGAACTCAAGAGTTCTCCTGCCATCCAATCCAATTATCTGAATAAATCAACAGTAGCATAGCGAGGGCGGCCTCGCAAGCACTGCGGCTGCAGAGCGGAATTTACAGGGGGAACCGGAAATAGAACACTTAGTGTATTGGACCGCTTAGCGGCGCGCCACTTACAATCCAACTTAGAACCAAAGAAAAAATCCAACCAAGCAGGCAGACCCCTACGGCTCGGCCAGTACTCTTGTAGTCCAGCGCCTGACGCACCGCGATGACCATGGCGATGAGCATCCACACGGCAGAAGTCAAAAGTGCCAGCCATCCGAGAAACGGAATAAATCCAAGGACGCGAATGATGCCGGGAGCGCTTGAGAATCCAGTGGTGCGCAACAATTCGCCCAGATCCGCCTTGGTGTCGGGACCCGGGATGATTTTAGTTCCGATGAAGTACGTCAGCATTGCCCAGACCACCCAGCCAACCAGCGCCGCGATGGTCGCAATGATGACTCCGAATGGGCCAAATCCTTCAATTTTTCCCATTGCTCCGATGCCGGCAGCTAGGCTTGACAGCACAACCACTAGCAATGCCTGCGCCGTAGCGCCGCGGTCTGCTTCGACTTCTTCAAAAAGAGAAACATCTAACTTCGCCGCGCGGAGCATTCGTGAAATGAATTGATTTGCCACTCTGACCCTCTTTGTCTCGCTATTGTTTATACCACTTGCGCAGCCGCACTTCGACGCCATTCGTGCCCTTCAGCGCGTTGGCGAACTCTTGCGGGTCGCTGCCGCGGAAGTGATACGGATACACTATTTTGGGTTTGAAAGCCTTCGCGCAATCGGCGGCTTCCACCGGCGGCATGGTGTAGGGCAGATTCATGGGAATGAATGCGATATCAATGTTCTTCAGCGCTTTCATCTCCGCCGTGCATTCTGTATCGCCGGCGAAATAAATTTGTTTGCCGCCTAACGTGAGAATATAACCATTCCCGCGCCCTTTGTCATGGAAGAGCTGACCCGCCGCGGGTCCGCGCTGGAGGTTGTACATCGGCACCGCTTCCACCGCCAACCCGGCAATAGTCTTCTTCTCGCCGTTCGCTATAACCTGAGCTTCGGTGATAGTGGCCGCCACCGCCTTGGGCGCGATGACCACGGTCCCGGCCTTCTTCAGCTTGTCAATTTGCGCGCGATCCTGATGGTCTGCGTGAACATCCGTGATGAGAATCACATCGGCCTGCGGAAGGCCGGTATAATCGCCCTGGCTCCAAGGGTCCACGTGAATCACCTTGCCGCCGAATTCCAGCATCACGCTACCGTGCGTTACGGGGGTAATCTTTACCGCGCCGGACGCAGTCTGTATCGTGTCAATCTCGCGTGCGGTCTGCGCGCGCAACCGTGCTGCCGTCGTTGACAATACCAGCAGGCCGCTCAGCACCATGTACATTGCATGAGTTCGCATCTTCTTGTTCCTCATTTTACTGATTCTCCCCGTGGTTCGATCTATCAATAATTAATTGCAAACGCGCCTGTGGCAACAACCAGAAAGCGTTCCATAGGACTTCCGGAAAAAACTCCTAACAAGAATTCCTAATAAGAATTAATGATACTCGCAACAATATGATGTCGGCCAATCAACCTTCATAGTTCGTCCGCGGCCTCGGAGCTTTTTCCCGTCTCTTCATCGTCCGGCGTCCCACACATAAAGGCCACACTCTTCCAGTCTGTTTCTTTCAATAGTGGGACGGCATCCGGTGTGTGCTGGACAGCCAGTGCGGTTAACCGGCGCACGCGGTCGGAAGTCAGCGGATGCGACGAAAGATATTGGAGCTCACCAGGCTCTTTGCTTTCGTCGCGGCTCATGCGTTCCAACATGCGTGGCAGGCCGGTGGCGTCGATGTGGGCTGCCTGGAGCATGCGCACCGCTTCGGTATCGGCGTTCGCTTCATCATCACGCTGATAGCGCAGACTTCCCAGGGTGGCCGCAGCGTCCAGTAGGGATTGTATGGCCGAAGCATCTCCCGCCAGCACGGCCACCAGAGTGGCGACGGAAAGCTGGCGGACCAGTCCCTTCATGGCATGGCGCTGCTCGACGTGCTGAATCTCATGCGCCAGCACGCCGGCCAGGTCCTCGGCATTCTCGGTCTGTTCCAGCAATCCGCGAAACACTACCATATATCCGCCGGGAGCGGCGAAGGCGTTGGGGATGGGAGTATCGGCAACGGCGAGAGTGACCTCATATCCGCGTGCATTGGGCCCGCGCATGACGCGGATGATCTCCTGTATCTTCGCCAGGGCGTCAGGATCATTGCATCTCTCATCGGGCGGCGCGAACTGTTCCATCACCGATTGTCCCAGCTTGTCTTCCCAGCTCGGTGGAACACGACGGGCGGCGGCGTCGGCAAAGGCAGGAAGTCCCCACACCCAGGTCGCGTAGATTAGGAAGGCCGCGCCCAGCAGACCTCCAAACAAAAGCGGCAAACTGCGATTCAATCTCTCGGCGGTTCCAGAGGCCAAATTTCGCGCCGGAGGGGAAACAAACAGAAACGCATCAAGAAATCCGCGATCCTCCACCACCAGCGCTTCGGATATCTCCGCTATGGTTTCTAGGCGTACCGGCTCGCCAGGATGGTGCCCTTGGGCGAGCCGTACTTGATCGTGCAGCCACCACAGAGTCTGACCTTCTTCGCGCTTGATGTACACACCGGCCGAGGTGAGCGACACGGTTACTGAATGGCGGCGCGCGGTGCGCCCGTCATAGTAGTAACCCTTCCAGGAGGTGTTGACTGAGACAACCATGTCGAGTCAATTATGCCGGACGATGAAGGAACATGGATTAGAAATGAACAGGGAACTCCATCAGAAGCCGAAATCAATATCCAATATGCCGGCGTCAAGCATGTCCACCAGCCCTTCGCCAGTGGCCGTTGCCGCGCTGGCCTGCTGGAAAATGCTGTCCAAATTCACTGGGCCATACATAGTCAGACACTCCACTTGATAACGCACTGAGCGTGCGACGGCCCAGGGATAGGCCAGGCCCATAGTGAATATGATCAGGAAGAAATTGCTGATTTTGATGCCGGCCAGTTCGCCACCCCGCATCGTGGACCGGAACTTCGCCTGTCCAAAACTGGTGTGCTCCCAGTAGTAGCGATGCTTCTGTGCCGTGTACCAGAACCAATAGAGGCCGAAGGTGGGAATTATCAGCAGCAACATGAGCGCGAAATAGCGGAAGAGATCCCAGCCCTCCCCGTCATAATCAAACGGCTGGCTGCCGAAATAGGAGTTGAAGACCACGAATTTGCGCAGATTGTTTTGAAAGAAAGGATAGTACAGCGAGAGCGTGATCATCATGAACAACATGTCGCGGACATACTGTGTGATCAGTTCACGGGCGTGGCCGCGAAAAGAAAAACGGATGGAGCGCCACGAGGTTCGACTCAGCCGAAAGCGCTGTGTCCCGACGATCGCGATGGGAATTATCAGCGCAAGCATCGCGTAAAACAAGAGCACCGAGAGGGTACGGAAGACAGGGTTCGAAGATGCTCCAAACATCAACTGGTAGAGCAGTCCGGTGCCGCCGAACAGCAACATGGCTTTGAACGATCCAAGCATTAACTCCTTTCCTGTGCCGTGATAATCAAAGCGGTCGCCGGCCAGCTCGGTCTGCCCGTACACATAGCGGCGGACTTTGGCCTTGCCCCAGAAATAATAGATCCCAAGAGTGCAGATGGTGAAAATTATGTTGGCCAGATGAATGGAGAACAGAGTTGAGCCATCTCCGTGGAAGGATAACCTGGTGTTAATCGGCTCGCTGGGAATCGGCGCCGCGGGAGCTAGCGGAGGCTCAAGAGTGGATTGATCCGTGGAAGCGTAATCAGAAGCAAACCTGCGACCCGCGCCGTCATCGGGCTGATGAACGCGTCGGACAGCATCGGTTGCTTCGCCGGTTGTTTCAAGAGATGCTGGCCCGGCTGACACAAAGTAGTGTCCACAAGGACACTGCCAAGTCTTATCGGAATTCTCCGTGCCACACTGGGGACACTTCATCAAGACTCACCCGCGTCAACCCTACTCTGCGCTGGCAGCATACTTTGACGTGCGGGAAGAATCAAGGTTAATTCCGAGCCGCGACCGAAAGGGAGCAGTCCTGTTAAACGGTCACTGATAATTGTCGAACGTGACCGCTCGCTTCCGTTCGCGGCTCGGTTGGAAGCTAGCGCAGCCGGCGATAAAGGTTGAAGCCCAGGCGCAGGTCGGGCGTGCCTGTAGCCGCCAGCTGTCCCGTCGTGGTGGCTACTGTATTGGATAGCACCAGGCTGAATACGTGCGCGTTCGTGCTGCGCTGGAGGCCAAAGGCAAAGCTGTTGCGCGAGTCCGTGGCGTGGTAGCCCGCCACGCGCGGAGTCCATTCAGCGACGAAAGCCGTGCGCGGGCGAATGCGGATGCTGGCACCCAGCCCAATTGCCGCCTGATGCGCGCGCCGTTCTCCCTCTGGGAAGGTAGTGCCGCCAACATTCGCATAGGGATTCACACGGAAACTCATCGTGGGGACCACAAACACCTCGGCTACATTAGCGATCGTACGCGATACTGGGAAGACGAGATTCCACGTTTGGAAGCGCGAGAAAGGATCCTCATTCGGAGTCGAGGCTGAAATCTTATCGGCATCGAACAATCGTCGCGACTCCATGGAAACACGCAATTGCGCGGCAACCGGTTCGCGGCCTTTCCCGTTCAACAGTTGCAGCACGCCGCCGATCTCATACGTACGATCGAGCGGGCTGCGGTAGACGCTCGCGGCGAGCCGTGAAGTTAATCCGAACTCACCGCCAAAAGACGAGTAAGAAAAACTGTCCAATCCGAATAGTTCGTTGACTGCTCCACAGTCCGGGCATTCGTCGCCCACGCGTAGCACGGGCTGCGTAAAGCGGTGCGTGAAGCGCAGGCTGAAGCCGCCTTTCTCATAGCCAAGAGTGGTGGGCACGTTGATCAGCACATGATCGAATGTCGGGACATTTCGTAGGGGCTGCTCGGTCGGCGCGGCGGCGGATGCTGTGGCCGGAGCTGACCCGGCGGCGCTTCCCTTCAGTTGCGCGACCTGCTCCAAGGTGAGCTTCTCCAACTTGCCCTCTGCCGCGTTGACGCGGAAGGATTCGCCGCCCACTTCGATGACCGCTTCGCGGCCGCCATTCACGAAGCTGGCCTTTACTGCACCAGCGGGTGCGGCATCTATCGTTAGGACAAAGCGGTCTGGCCACGCGGCGCGAAACTCCGGCGTGATGGTGCGATTGTTCTTGTCAAAGGCCTGCCCAAAGTCATTGCGGGGTCCCGCACCCTGTGGGTTCACATGGCAGGTCGCGCACTGGGCGCGCCACTCGGTCTTCGAAAAGGGGTCTTCCCTGAAGCGGCGCATGAATGCGGGCAGCGCATGCGACTCCGCGGCACTCAACAAGATTAACGTGATCGACATCCATGCAATTAGCTGTGTACCGCTTCGTTGAAACATCGCAGCATCCTCCATAAAGTACTGTTGAAATAAAAACAGGAAGGCGCGGGGAAATCCCGCGCA
>CAMBEY010000098.1 GCA_945865705.1 Candidatus Sulfopaludibacter sp. SbA3 | reverse complement strand
CTCCGCCACGCGCTGCCGTACCGTCCAATCCGCCCAATCCCGCACAAGCTGCGGGAAATGCGCCGGGTGCTGGCGCTGGCGGAAAAACTCCCGCGACCGCGCTCACCGCAACGAGCAGCAAGACTACCAATCAGCCAGCCACCACTGCGCCGCCGCTAGCGCTGCCAGTGGATTTCGATCCAAAATCGCTTGACCGAAGATCCAACGCGCGGCTGGATCTGGATGTCGAGCGAATGCCTTCCGGTCTGGAATTTTCCATTGAGATGAATGGAAAAGTCTATTTTCAGAAGACAGGTCCGGCGTCCTATAAGAAGGACGGCGATCTGTACGTCCCGCCCGGGGTGCATGAATTTCGCGTGCTGGCCCGCAGCGCCGATGGAGAGAAGATTTCCAATACGGTGAGCACCGACTTCAAACCAAACAAGCGCAACACGCTGCGAATTGAATTGCGCATCCAGGGCAAGCCCGCGGAAGCGGGTATGCCGCAGGGCCTCTATGCCGATAGCCAGTTGGTGTTAACGCTGAAGTAATAATTTTCGGTTACCATTCGTTGTTGGACTCGTTGTCGCAGCGTCCATTCACTCCTTCCACGACATCGTGCGACGATGGGGATCGCTTGATTTTATTGCCCGCTATTCGTTGACGCCACGGCACCGCGGATGTGAAGGGAAACAGCAGCATGAAGCTCACGGAAGAACAGATGGCGGGCGGCATCACTCGCGTCATTCTGGATGGCAAGCTGGATATCGAGGGCGCAGGGGCCATTGACCTGCCGATGAATATCATTGCCGGCAGTCAGAAGGCGGTGCTGCTGGACTTGCGGAAACTTTCCTTCCTTGGCTCAATGGGATTGCGGTCCATCGTAACGCCCGCGCGGACGATCCGTTCTCGTGGCGGGAAAATTGTGCTTTTTGGGCCTAATGAAATGGTCGAGAAAGTGCTGAAGACCAGCGGCATCGACACCCTGTTCCCGATCTATCACGATCTCGACCAGGCCATCGCCGCATTGCGCCAGATCACAATCGCTGAATTATAAACAGAAGACAAATGGGAAACTCACCATCCAGCCAGACGGAAAAACTGTTCATCGTGAACGCCCGCCTCTCTGAAATCGGGAAGCTGCTGGAGTGGATCGAGCAACTGGCGGTCGCCCACGCCATCCCCGCCAAGGTGGCCTTCGGCATGTACGTCTGCGTGGAAGAGGTGGTCGCCAATACGATCCAGCATGGCTATCGCGGCGACGCGGACTGCAACGTAACCGTCCGCTTCAGGGAACCCTCCGCCGGACATTACACAATTGTCCTGGAAGACAGCGCCCCGCCATTCAATCCACTGCTCGCCCCCGAACTCCCTCCGCTGAATCCACGCGATGAAATCCGCATCGGCGGCCAGGGCCTCCGCCTGCTCCGCGAATTCACCAAAACCCTGGACCACCAATCTCTGCCCGCCGGCAACCGCTTCACCCTGACCTTCTCCGCTTAACTCATTTGCGTCCCTGCACCAGCGCAGGAGCAGGTAGGAATGCCTGTCCTACCTGGGGAATAAGGGGACAGCCTGAACTGCATGATTTATTTTTAGCGAGCAAGCCCCGGATATACTCGCCGCAGTTTTTCCGGCGCATTCAGTCTTATCCCTGAAAGGGATAAATAGGATAGCCGGGGGCATCGCCCCCGGTATCATGCGCCCCCATTCACACCGACCCTGAAGGGGTCGCACAGGTTCCGCGCGGGAATTTACCTGGACGGAGCGGTGCGACCCTTACAGGGT
Organism: Candidatus Sulfopaludibacter sp. SbA3; assembly: GCA_945865705.1. Taxonomy (GTDB): domain Bacteria; phylum Acidobacteriota; class Terriglobia; order 2-12-FULL-54-10; family 2-12-FULL-54-10; genus SHUM01. The sequence continues at coordinate 7,846 of CAMBEY010000098.1, read as the reverse complement.
CGATTCACTTTTGCGGGTCTTGGGTCCGGGGGCGATGCCCCCGGCTATCCTGTGATTCCCTTTCAGGGAATGGCGCGCATAAGTAAGGTAGAAAAAGGGGCCGGCCTGAACTGCGCGGTTTTAGGCCTATGGACTGGGCTAAGCTGTCTTGCCACATCCCGCAGAAAGTTTGTGGATTCTAAACCGCCGCTAAGTCCTATAGAGAAAAACCAAGAAACCAATTCAAACTAGACTATTACCCAAATTTAAATAATCTTGATAATTTGGTGAATTTGGGATATTTGGGGAGGCGGCGGAACCGCGGATTTGGTCAGGTTGGATAATTTGGGTTATTTGAGGTTTGTGGGCAGAGTGGTCAGGTTGGTCGATTTGGATAATTTGACGCGCGAGACGGGTGTGCAGTGGCGGGAAAACTGATCTAAAGTCCCCCACCAACCCCCAATCCCCGCCTTGTCAATCTGGTCAGAGTGGTCAGAACCGTGAAAGTTTGCACTTTGGTCAGAACCGCGAATTTGGGCAAGTTGTCAGCGCGGCAGGACGCCGGAACCGCGGATTCCGCATCTGCCGATTCTTCCCCAAGAACCGCAAATTCGGCGGCGGCGCAGGCTGGAATAATGCGGGGTCCGGGGCGCCAAGTTTTCCACATAAATAGTCCACCGGGAGGGGTGATCGAATTGACTCCAGGCGGGTGCATGGGCCATGATGGGGGTCATGCCTTCAGGGGGTCATTCGGGACTATCCGGCTGACGCCTGAGCGGGACTATCCGGCTGACACCTGATCCGGAGATTGGCCCAAGGCAGATGAGGAGATGATCCCGCTATGGCCGGCACACCGCAGCAGCCCGAGATTCAGTTGAATGCCCTGCCCGAGTACCGCGAGGGCTACGCCAATAGCGTCCAGATAAGGGCCAGTGTGTGGGACTTCCTGCTCACCTTCGGCACCATGGCGCAGCTCGCGCCGGACAAGCTGCAGATCAATAGCTTTCAGGGCGTCTACCTCAGCCCACAGCAAGCCAAGGCGCTCGCCGGGTTGCTCACCCAGAACATTGCGCAATACGAGAGCGCGTTCGGCGAGATCAAGCTCGATCCGCGCGGGCAGAGCACGCTTTCCGTGCAGTAGCCCGGACACCGATAAACAAAGGGTTTCGATAAGAGTTCGACGAAGGAGAATGCGTAGTGGCGGACAGTTGTCTACGAACGATGGAGATTGAAGTACCGGCCGATGTGGTCCAGAAGAAAGTGCAGAGGATTGCGCTGGATTATCAGCGCCACGCGCGGCTCCCTGGCTTTCGTCAAGGCAAGGCGCCGCTGTCCTTGATTCAGCGGCGCTATGAAGAGGACATTCGCGGCCAGGCATTGCAGGACCTGGTTCCCGAGTACGTCGAGGCCGAGGTGCGGGAGAAGAAGTGGACCCCCGTGGGCACGCCGTCGGTTACGGACGTGCACTTCGCCACCGATGCCCCGCTGCGCTTCAAGGCCAGCGTGGAGGTGATGCCGGAGATCATATTGGGCGACTATGCCAGCCTGAAAGTTCATCACGAGAGGACCACGGTCTCCGACGAGGAGATTGCAGACACGCTGAAGCGCATGCAGGCCGAAGGCGCCACCTACGTCAACCTCGAGGAGACGCGCCCCGTACAGGATGGCGACTTCGCGAGTCTAGCCGTGGTGGGCAGCGATCCGTCGGCGGCGGCAGATCCCGACAAGCCCGCCGTTACGCTGGATGACGTGCTGTGCGAGATCGGCAGCGAGGACACCGTGAAGGAGTTCAACGACAATCTGCGCGGCGCGAACGCTGGCGATATGCGCACCTTCGACGTGGTCTACCCGGAGGATTTCCGCGACACGCGGCTGGCAGGCAAGACGCTCGCGTATCAGGTGAAGGTCCTGGGAATCAAGAAGAAGCAGGTGCCCGAGCTCGACGATGATTTCGCCAAGGAAATGGGACCGTTCGAATCGCTCGACGCGCTGCGCACGCGCATCCGCGAGGACATGGGCCGCCACAAGCAGAACGAAGCCGACGAAGACGCGCGCCGCAGACTACGCAAGGGTCTGAATGAGCTGCACGACTTCCCCGTCCCGGAGACGCTGGTCGAGAAGCAGACCGACCGGCGCATGGACCGTCTGCGTCGCCAACTCGCGTCCCAGGGAATGGAGCAGCAGTTCGGTTCAGTGGATTGGCCCAAGGTGCGCACGGCACAGCGCGAGGAAGCGGAGCAGGAGATAAAAACTTCATTGATTCTCGAGCAGATTGCCGATAAGGAGAACTTGGAAGTAACGCAGGCGGAAGTGGACGCGGAGATTGAGAAGCTGGCAACTTCCACGGGAACGCAGGCGGCTCAGGTGCGAGCGCGGTTGAGCAGTCCAGAGGCCATCGATAGGATAAAGGACCAACTGCGGATCGGCAAAGCGCTCGATTTTGCACTACAGGCCGCCAGCAAGTAAAGTATTGCTGAATAATTAGTTAGCACCCAACGCGGACTTTCGAGCGCGGTGGGTTGAGGGACTCGCTGACGACGGTTCGCAATATACAAGATCAGAGAATAGACACAACTCCAACGAAGAAGGATTTCCGACATGGCTTTGGTTCCAATGGTGGTCGAGCAAACCAACCGCGGCGAGCGAGCGTATGACATTTACTCTCGCCTGCTGAAGGACAATATCATCTTTATCGGTACTCCCATAGACGATAACATTGCCAATCTAGTTAACGCGCAACTGCTCTTTCTGGAAGCGGAAGACCCCGAGAAGGACGTATATTTGTACATCAACAGCCCGGGCGGATCGATCACGGCGGGCATGACCATTTACGATACCATGCAGTTTGTGCGGCCCGATGTCTCCACCATCTGCATCGGACAAGCGGCCAGCATGGCGGCGCTGCTGTTGACGGCGGGCGCGGCCGGCAAGCGGTTCTCGCTGCCGAATACGCGGGTGCTGATTCATCAGCCCTCAGCCGACAGAATCTCCGGCCAGGCGACGGATATCGATCTGGCGGCCAAAGAGATATTACGGATGCGGATGAACACGAACAATCTGTTGGCGAAGCATACAGGACAGCCTGTCGAGAAGATCGCCGTTGACGTGGAACGCGATTACATTATGAATGCCGAGCAGGCCAAGGCGTACGGCATCATCGACGAGATCATAACCAAGCATAAATAAGATTACTGTCAGACTTCAGGGAGCAACAAGTGAAACGCAACGGGACCGAGGAAGCACTGCATTGTTCGTTCTGCCACAAGGCACAGGACTCCGTAGGGAAACTCATTTCCTCACCTGGTGATGCGCCACGCGCGTTCATCTGCGATGAATGCGTAACCGTGTGTAATGCGATCCTGGAAGAGGATCGCACGGAAGCTCCGGCGGGCGCGCAGAGCAAACTCCCCAAGCCCGCGGATATCAAGGATTTCCTCGATCAGTACGTCATCGGGCAGGCCATCACCAAGAAGAAGCTCGCCGTAGCGGTCTACAACCACTACAAGCGCATTCAGATGAATAAGCTGAAGACTTCCGATGTCGAGCTAGCCAAGAGCAACATTCTGCTGATCGGCCCCACCGGCACGGGCAAGACACTGCTTGCGCAAACGCTGGCGCGCTTGTTGGATGTGCCCTTCGCCATTGTTGATGCCACCACTCTTACCGAGGCGGGTTATGTCGGCGAGGATGTCGAGAACATTATCCTGAAGCTGTTGCAGGCTGCTGGCGGCGATGTCACCCGCGCGCAGCAGGGCATCATCTATATCGACGAGATCGACAAGATATCGCGCAAGGACGAGAACCCTTCCATCACCCGCGACGTGTCGGGCGAAGGCGTGCAGCAGGCGCTGCTCAAGATTCTGGAAGGCACCGTGGCCTCGGTCCCCCCGCAGGGCGGCCGCAAACATCCGCATCAGGAGTTCATCTCCGTTGACACAACGAACATTCTGTTCATCTGCGGCGGCGCGTTCGTGGGGCTGGACAAGGTGATCAAGCGGCGCGTGGGCGCCAAGTCCGTCGGCTTCCGCGCGGACAAGAAGGAAATCACCGCGGCGCGCGTGGATGTTGACCTGCTCGGGAAGCTCCAGCCTGGCGACTTGATTCGCTACGGACTGATTCCTGAATTTGTGGGCCGGCTCCCGGTGGTGGGCACGCTCGAAGATCTGGATCGGGCGGCACTGATTGAGATTCTCACCAAGCCCAAGAACGCCCTGATCAAGCAGTATCAGACTTTGTTCGACTATGAGAATGTGCGTCTGAAGTTCCTGGATTCGGCGCTGGAAGCGATTGCCGATAAAGCCATTGAGCGCAAGGTGGGCGCTCGCGGTCTGCGCATGGTTCTCGAAGACTTGATGCTGGACCTGATGTACCACCTTCCGTCCCAAAAACGCGTGCGCGACATCCTGGTTACAAAAGAGATGGTCCAAAACCAGGAAATCAGCATCCAATACTTTGAGAAGGCCGGCTAAGAGCCGGTTCCTGTTTGCGCTGGCCGCCATCCTTTCAAGGAACCGCGCCCATTCGGGATTACCTTTCTCTACTCAGCCGTCCGGAAGTCCTGCGGAGTTTCCTTGCAGGAGGCTATCCGGGTTAAGATGCCAGTGTAGGATACCAGTGTAGAATAATTGTGTAGCCGGAATTGCGAAGCAGGCCTACGCAAGGGAAAGATCGCCACAATTGAAAGAAGCCAACCCAAACATGCTGACCACCAAGGAAAAACCAGACTCCCGGCGCATGCCCATGATGCCTATTCGGGACATGGTCGTCTTCCCGCACATGATGACGCCGTTCGTGGTGGGACGCGAGAGCTCCGTGCGCGCCCTCGAAGAGGCCCTGGCTGGCGACAAGAAAATATTTCTGGCCACCCAGCACGACGCCTCCATTGATGAGCCCAAGCCCAACGAGATTTATCAGGTCGGCATCATCGCCAACATCGTTCAGAGCTTGCGCCTGCCCGACAATAACGTAAAGGTGCTGGTGGAAGGCATCGAGCGCGGCCGCATCATCAGCATGAATGACGAGGACGGCTTCTTCCACGCCGTGGTGCGCCCCATCCCGCAGAAAGTGGAGCCCACACCGCAGACCGAGGCCCTCATTAGCCGCGTGAATTCGCTGTTTGAGCAGTACGTCAAAGTCAGCCAGAGCTTGAATTACGAAACCATGATCGCGGCCGTGCGCGGCGAGGACGCGGCAAAGTTGAGCGACACCATCGCAGCCAACCTCAGCATCGGGATTGAAGAGAAGCAGGAGTTGCTGGAAATCCTCGATCCCAACGACCGCCTGACGCGGATCGCGGACATCCTCGACATCGAAATCGAGAAGCTCAACATGGACCGCTCGATTCAAGGGCGCGTCAAAAAGCAGATGGAGCGCGCGCAGCGCGAATACTATCTCAACGAGAAGATGAAGGCCATTCAGAAGGAACTGGGCCGCGGCGAGAAGAACGAGCTCGAAGAGCTGAAGAAGAAGATCGAAACAGCAGGCATGACTGCCGACGCCAAGGAAAAGGCGTTGCAGGAGTTGAAGCGGCTGGAGATGATGCCGCCCATGTCGGCCGAGTCCACCGTGTCGCGCAACTATCTGGACTGGCTGCTCGCTGTGCCGTGGAAGAAAAAGAGCCGCGAGATTCGGAATATTGAGCGCGCCGAGCAGGTGCTCGAAGAAGAGCATTTTGGCCTGGAGAAGATCAAAGAGCGCATCATCGAATATCTCGCCGTGCGCCGTCTGGTGAAAGAGCCCAAGGGCTCCATCCTGTGCTTTGTCGGTCCTCCGGGAGTAGGCAAGACTTCGCTCGGCATGTCCATTGCGCGCGCCACGGGCAGGCAGTTTGTTCGCCTCTCGCTTGGCGGAGTGCGCGACGAGGCGGAGATTCGAGGCCATCGCCGCACTTATATTGGCGCGCTGCCTGGCCAGATTCTTCAGATGATGAAGAAGGCCGGCACTAAGAATCCCGTCTTCATGCTCGATGAAATCGAAAAGATGAGTATGGATTTTCGCGGCGACCCGTCGGCCGCGTTGCTGGAAGTTCTGGACCCTGAGCAGAACTACATGTTCGTGGATCACTACCTGGACGTGGAGTATGATCTCTCGCAGGTCTTCTTCATCGCCACAGCCAACGTGATTCACACCATCCCTCCCGCTCTGCTCGATCGCATGGAAGTCCTGCGCCTCTCCGGATACACAGAGCCCGAGAAGGTCGAAATCGCCAAGCGGTTCCTGATCAAGAAGCAGCGCACGGAATCCGGATTGACGGACAAGAACGTGCAATTCACCGATTCCGGCGTTAGCGGCATCATCCAGAGTTTCACTCGCGAGTCGGGAGTCCGCAATCTGGAGCGAGAGATCGCCAACGTCTGCCGCAAAGTCGCGCGCAAGGTGGTCAAAGAAGGTCCCGAGGTTTCCGCCACGATAACCGGCGAGAATGTCTCCGAGTACCTGGGCGTCATTAAGTACCGCGACCAGACCGCGGAGAAAACCAGCGAGATTGGCCTGTCCACGGGACTCGCATGGACCGAAGTGGGCGGCTCCATCCTCTCCATCGAAGCAACACTGATGGACGGCAAAGGAAAACTGACTCTCACCGGAAAGCTCGGTGATGTGATGCAGGAGTCGGCGCAGGCGGCCATGAGCTACATCCGCTCACGCAGCCACCAGCTGGGCTTGGACCGCGAGTTCTACCGCCACCTTGATATTCACATCCATGTCCCGGAGGGTGCCATTCCCAAGGACGGGCCGTCCGCGGGAATCACGCTGGCCACCACCCTCGCCAGCGCTCTCACCAAAAATCCAGTGCGCCGCGATGTGGCCATGACCGGTGAAATAACGCTGCGCGGGAAGGTGCTCCCCATCGGCGGCCTGAAGGAAAAATTGCTCGCCGCACAGCGTGCCGGCATCCGCACCGTGATCCTTCCGAAGGACAATCAGAAGGACATGGCTGATATTCCTGCTACTATTCATCAGGATTTTACGCTACACTTTGTCGAGACCATGGACGAGGTCTTGAAGATCGCGCTGGAACGTCCGGTGGACCCGCTCGCAGCGGTTGCCATTGAGCCGCCTCTGCGGACTGATTTTTCAGCCGGAGACAGCGCCGATCAGGATTCGGTAACTCACTAGGATTCGCAGCGGCTGGAAGCGACCGCAATATTGCTGCCCTCACGGCCTTGCGCATCATTATGATTCAATCAATTTCGATCTTTTGAAGGATTGGCACGCACCCGCGTTGCGCTTTGTCGCGCATTGCGGGGTCGCATCTTGCCTGATTTACTATGCCCATTAAAAATGGTTCTACCCAGACACACAGCGGTCGTGGCGAACGCAAAGCCGCCGCTCCGCCTCCGCCGCCCCCACCAGACAGTAGTGCTCTCGAGTCTTCCACGCCGGCAAAGACCGCGGCACAGCCTCCCGAGCCCCCTGCTACGCCTCCTGCCGCGCCAAACGCCCCCGCGCCTTCGCCGGTAGCCGCCAAGAGTCGCATGGCGCTGGCCGAGCTGAAGCAGATGAATATCGCGCGACTCGCGCAAGTGGCCAAGGACCTCGATATTCCCAAAGCCTCCACCATGCGCAAGCATGAGTTGGTGTTCCGCATCCTACAGGCGCAGGCGGAAAAAGATGGACTCGTCTTCTCCGAAGGCGTGCTCGAAGCGCTCCCGGAGGGCTACGGATTCCTGCGCGCGCCGGATTACAACTACCTTCCTTCCCCTGATGACATCTACGTCTCGCCGTCGCAGATACGGCGGTTTGATTTGCGCACGGGAGACACCATCTCGGGGCAGGTGCGGCAGCCCAAGGAGGGCGAGAATTATTTTGCGCTGGTGAAGATCGAGGCGGTGAACTTCGAGTCGCCGGAAGAGGCGCGCAATAAGAT
>CAMBEY010000097.1 GCA_945865705.1 Candidatus Sulfopaludibacter sp. SbA3 | reverse complement strand
TCTTCCGATTTCTTCCTGGCTGCTTCCAAAACGGCCTTGTCTTTGCCGTCAGCCTTTATCAGAATGTGGCTGACCGCAACGCGCTCCTCTGTGCGATAGCTGTCGATGCGGTCCTGGTAATACTTGCGGATATCAGCATCGGAGATCGCCACTGACTTCTCCACCACGGCGCGATCCAATAGCAAAACTTTGCCGATCCGTTTCTCTCCGACCTGGTAGCTACTTTTATTCTGCCCAAAGTAAGTTTCCACCAGCGGATCCGGCGTGGCTATTTCCTTCTTCACAGTCTCCGGATCGATATAGGCGTAGTTGAGGACGAAAGTCTCATTCTCCGCAACAACTTCCTTGCGGATCTCTTCCGGTGATACGGAGATCGAGTCTGTAACGAGCTTGCGGAGTTGTTCCGTAACCAATGAATTCCGGAATCGCCGTTCGAATTCGGCGGGTGAGGTTCCCATGCGCTCATAGACCAGATTTTCGTACTGCTCCTTGCCCACAAACTTTCCTTGGGGGAAAAGGTCGGGAATCTGGCGCAGGCGGTCCTGTAACTGAGCCTCGGTGATGTGGATACCCAATCGCTCGGCTTCCTGAAGCGTCGCCTTCTCCAGGACCAGTTCATCCAGCACCTGTGAGGAGTAATTCCACACCATCTCGGCGGGAATGCGCGCCGTACGCGTCAGATTCATCACTCCAGCCTGCAATTCGGTCGAGGTAATTTCCTCGCTACCGACCTCGGCGACAACCTTGCCTATAGTGGGGTCTACGGTGGTTCCGGTCATACCCGGGATTAGGGTAATGACCATCGACAAACTAACAGCTACGAGGAAGGAGCCCGAAAGAATGCGAATCAGTAGATCGCGGCGGCGGAAAACATTTAGCATGATCAATTCCTATTCCAACTCATAAAATTACGGCTTCTACCCGCCGGTGGAGTCGACATCGGAAATGCCTCAACCTGGCAATAAAGAGACCGACATAACCATCCCTGCCTCACGACAGAATGATCATTCTGTATTATATGCCTTTCACCATCCTTCAAGAAATGGGCAATTGCAAATACAGATACCTTTGTGCCGGTTTGCATCACGCGGAGGTCTTCGACTACGCATGGGCCTGCCTGCTTTGGCGCTCATCATTGAGCTGCTTCCCTACCGAGCTGCTTCCCTCCTGGTAAAACCGCCATAGCAACACGATCGCGGCCAGCATTCCCAGCCAACCAACCATGCGCACGAATCGTCCGATCCCGATATCGTAGTTCAAGAGTCCAAGAGAGGAAAAGATAGCGAACCAATCGTGCGACCCCATTTCCGGGTCGCCCACCGTTACCAATGGCAAGACCTGCGCCCGCGCATCTGCCATGTATACGGATATGTAAAGAAAGTTCTCGAAGAAGAAAAAGAGACAAAAAACAACGCCAGTTGCTTCGCGACGAAGTCCAAAGTGGATCGCTAGGGCCGCTGGCACGATCAATTCAAACAACGTCCCTCCCCACAAGCCTGGAGCTTGTCCAAGCCAACCAAACAGCAGATGGCCAGCCTCATGAACAATCAGGTTTACTTGATCCACAATCAGGAAACCATCTCGGTTGGTTGCAGCGTGCAGTAAGAAGAGAGAATAGAAAGCCGTCCAGCCTATAAAGGCCGGTTTGGAAACCGGCTTCCAGCCTTCTTTCCAAGAGTCCATCAACCGGCCCATCCTGCTAACAAAATTACTCCAGCCTGCTGGCAGGCAACTGCCACTCTATCACTGCTCTTCACCAATGTATCCGCTCCCATCCGATTTTCTATTGACAAGAAAGGACCAGAATCGGAATACTCACCAATTTGAATGAGAGGGCGGCGGCAGACAGATCGGCACCAACTTTACGCTTGACGCTTCCAACCGGAATGTGTATATATTCATAGGTATGTATATTTATACATTCCGTCGGACAAGATAGGTATAGCTAGTAAACTGACTGACAGATGGTCAATTTAGAACGAATTAACCAAGGGCGGATACACCATGGCTCAGGCCAAATTGCGGAAGAAAAAAACAAATGTCGTTGAGACCGAGAAGCAGCACCTGATACAGACCTACGCCCGCTACGATCTGATCGTGGCGCGGGGCAAGGGCTGCTGGGTCTGGGACACCGATGGGAAAAAGTATCTCGACTTCGTTTCTGGACTGGCGGTTAACGCCCTCGGCTATTCGCATCCGCGTCTGGTCAAGGTGATACGCGAGCAGGCAGGCAAGCTGATTCACGTCTCGAATCTCTTCTATCATGAGTATCAGTCGCCTCTGGCGGCGGCGCTAAAAAAGATCACGGGAATGGACCGCGTCTTCTTCTGTAACAGCGGCACTGAGGCTGTAGAGGGCGCGCTCAAGATGGCTCGCGCCCATGGCGTAAAGATTAATAAGAACAAGTATGAAGTCGTCGCCCTCGAAAACTCATTTCACGGACGCAGCTTCGGCGCGCTTTCCGCTACCGGCAATATCAAGTATCGTGAGCCTTTCGAACCTCTGGTGCCGGGATTCAAATTTGTCCGCATGAATGACATGGCAGCCCTTCAGGCCAGTGTGAATGGCAATACCTGCGGCATTCTGCTCGAGCCGATTCAGGGCGAGGGTGGAATCTTTGAGATCACCCGGGAATATCTGCGTGCTGCATCCGCCGTGGCGAAGAAGCATAACGCGCTGCTGATTATCGACGAAATTCAAACTGGCCTTGGGCGCACGGGAGATTATCTGGCAACTCATGCCTTCGATGTTAAGCCGGACATCGTAGTGCTGGCCAAGCCCATCGGCGGCGGACTCCCGCTGGGTTCATTCCTAGCCCGCGAGGAAGCTGCGGCAAACTTTGTCCCCGGCATGCACGGGTCCACGTTTGGCGGAGGTCCGCTGGCCTGCCGCGTCGCGCTGGAGTTTTTGGCGGTATTGAAGGACGAGAAAATTCTACAGAATACCCGGAAGATGGGAACTTACTTCAAGAAGCGGCTGGAACAGCTTCAGAAGAAGCACTCCATGATCCTTTCGGTGCGCGGGCGCGGCCTCATGCTGGCTGTCGAACTCGACCGTCCCAGCAAGCCAATCGTAATTAGAGGACTCGAGCGCGGCTTAATCCTGAATAGCACTCATGAGACCGTCATCCGCTTTCTGCCGCCATTGATCGTCGACAAAAAGTTGATCGATCAGGCCTGCAAGATATTGGATTCGCTCTTTACAGAGGCCGCTGCTCGGTAACTTCTTCTGCCTCCACGCGAGATACCCGGTGAGTATTCTGACTTTCAGCTACTGGATATTGGCCGCGCTCACCTGCGGGTCGCTGGCCTACTGCGCAATCGCCATCTTCGGTGCGATCCGTTTCCTTAATCGCCGCAAGCAGTCTTCCTTGGCGGCTCCGCTGGCGGCTTTTACTCCGCCCGTCTCCTTACTGAAACCCGTATACGGTGTGGACCGTGAGCTCGAATCGAATCTGAGCAGTTTCTATCAGCAGGATTATCCCTGCTTCGAAATACTGTTCTCCGCCCGTGAGGAATCAGATCCCGCTGTGGAGATTGTGCGCCGGTTGCAGGCCCAATATCCGTTCGTTCCCTCGAGACTGTTGCTCATCGGCCCTCCGAAATATCTGAATGCGAAGGTGCATGGCATGGAGGCGATGATGGAGGCCTCCGCGCATAGGATACTGGTCATCAGCGACAGCGACGTGCGTGTTGCGCCTGATTATCTTCGCAGTGTGGTTGCACCGTTGAGCGACTCTCGCGTGGGCATGACCACCGTACTTTCGCGCGGTGTTCCGGGCACAACCCTGTGGTCGCAGCTTGAAACCTTTGGAATGAACACGCAGTTCATTCCGGGCGTGCTGTCCGCTTGGGTTCTGCTCGGTCTCAAGTTCTCCCTTGGCCCCACGATGACCGTCAGAAAGACTCTTGTCGAACAGATGGGCGGCTTCAAAATACTTGGGGATTATCTCGCCGACGATTTTATTCTCGGCGAGCAAGTCGCGCGGATGGGATATCGCGTGGAGATACCCTCCACCATTCCAGAACATCTGGTGTTCAACGATTCCTTCGCACACGCGCTTGTGCACCGCCTGCGCTGGGAACGCAGCTCCCGCCGTTCGAGGCCCGCCGGGTATGTCGGCCAGGTATTCATGCACACGCTACCCTTGGCGGGATTGACTTGGCTGGTGTCTCCCCCAGACAGCTTGCTCTCGGTGGTTCTCGTCATGCTGAGCCTAACGGGCCGCTATTTGCTGGCCGCGATCACCGCATCGCTCGTCCTACAGGACCGCACATTTGCGAAATCCAGTTGGTTGCTCCCGGTGCAGGATGCAGTGAGTTTTCTGATTTGGCTGGGGGCGTTCTTCGGCAAGCAAGTGGAGTGGCGGGGAGCCAGATTCATTGTGCTTCCTGGCGGGAAACTGGAACGAGTTGGCCGTGCGGAGAAGTGAGCTTTGCTTATAAGTTAATCGGAACGTGAAAACCGATCTCGCGGTCGCGAGCGGCTCTGCCGGGATTCAGTTCCACGGACAGCACCGCCTGATAGGGCACTGTCAGGGCCGGCCAGGCCATCGTCTCATCGGTCTTCTCCTTACATTCCGGGCCAAGCGGCTGAGACTTCTCCGAGTCGGAAAAATAGGAGAACGTCAGAAGCGTATCATCTGCCTTGAGAATCTTCGCAACGTTGTATTCCTCGCTAAGCACCCGCAGCGTCAGCGTGACCGATGTGCAAGGATAGACTTTGTAATAGTCTTCCACCAGACTGCCGATATTTTTGAAGAAGCTTTTGTCAAAGGCCATAGCACCCGGCGCACCGATCAAAATGGGATTGAAGTTACTGTTCATGGATAAGTAGAAAAGAATGGGACGCCCCAAACATCGGGCGTCCCTGACTGGCCCTACTGGCCCTACTGGATGGAACAATACTTCCGTCGTCCCTGGAACGCTATTACACGTTCCCCCGGCGGCTAGGCCACCTTGATGAAGATGATAACGAACGTGTACAGAGCGAGTGATTCGATGAAAGCCAGTCCGAGAATAAGCGCCAGGCGGATTCCTGCCGTGGCTCCAGGATTACGAGCCATTCCTTCGGCTGCCGCCGCGGTGGCTTTGGCCTGAGCCATTCCGCAAATCGACGACGCAATGGCCATCGCGAAACCAGCGGTGATAGCGACCCAGTTCGCCGAACCCATCCCGCTGCCAGCAGCAGCTTCCTGCGCGAAGGCGGGCGTGGCGCCAGCCAGTACGGCGAGCGATGCCAGTGAATACATTAGTTTCTTCATACGTGCTCCTTGTCGATCAATGAAATACCCTTCAGTGGGTGGTTGCTCCACACCCCTCTTGCAGTGGAGCCTCACGCTGCGGGCAAAAGTGAAAATGCCAAACGATATGAAAACGGTTTAGTGCTCTTCAGCCACTGCGCCAGCCAGATATACCGTCGTCAGCATAATAAATACATAAGCCTGCAATGCGCCGACGGCCATATGCAGCCCTTCGAACAGAATAGGCAGCCCCAGCGGCACAAGACCTGCAAAGATCAAAGTAATATTGTGGCCGGCGATCATGTTGGCCATCAGACGCACCGAGAGCGATAGCACGCGAGCCAAGTGGCTTACTATTTCAATCGGCAGCATGAGCGGAGCAATGGCCATCATCGGCCCCATAAAGGATGCCTTGATATATCCCCGAACGCCGTGGTGATGAATGCCCCAATAGTTGTAATAAACGAATGCTACCAACGCCAATCCTAACGTAGCCGATACCTGGTCAGTGGGCGTCGCCAGCGATGGAATAATTCCGAGGATGTTGCAGAGGAAAATGAACAGCGCAAGCGTAAACAGCATGGGGATGAAGACCTTGGCCCCGTGGCCGACAATTTCATCCAGCATCCCGTCGATGCCGTCAATAATCAGTTCGAAGAACTGCTGGAGCTTGCCCGGCCGGTCCATGGAGATTCCCGCGCGAACCACCCCGAGAATAACCATGATCACCAGTGCGGCGAACACCTGCATGGCATAGTGATTGGCGATGGGGTGCGCCGGATCGGCGGCTGGATGGCCCACTGCTGCCATCAACGCGGCGATGGGACCGCCCAGAACACTATTAAGCAAAGCGGTGAACCACAACTGCTGATGTTCCATGACTATTTAGTCCTAAAACTTTGATTTAGATCGTGAATCACCTGGTAAGCCGCTTCCGCCATCAGCGCCGCAATGGCCAGAAAGAGTCCCGCCAGGAAGGCCGTCAAGCTGACGACTGAACTTAAAAATATAGCATATCCTACCATGCCAATCAACGCGTACCGGAAGATGAATCGCGCCACCGCGTACCCCTGGCTGGTCTTTGGCGGCGGATTGCCCTCTTGCGCCGTGGCCCGCGCCTGGGCGGCAACGGCATCCGTGATAACACTCACCGCGGACTTTATCCAATGAAAGTTCAATCCGGAAAGAATGGCTCCGGCGGCAAAACCAGCCGCCCAGCTCCATCCACGCCACAGACCAAAGCTGATTGCGCCTGCCGCGCCCAGCAACCACATCGCGCGCCGAATGCGGCGTTCCGCCCCCGCCAGCATGGACATCTCTTCCGCGGGAATCGCGATCCTGAGCGAGACGATGACCGGCGGTTCCTGACTGGGCGGCTCACCGGCAAAGGGTGTTATGGGATGATCGCGGCGCATCGGCTAGTCCGTGTCCCGGCTGGCCAGCCGGATCATTTCGATGAACCCGGAGACGATGCCGACCAGGATAAAAACAATGTTCAGATATGTCGTCTTGAAGACCCAGTCGAGGAATGTGCCGATCAGCCAACCGGCCACCAAATGCGAAGGAATCGTCATCCCAATCGCCGAGTAGCGGGCGACCTGTCCCCACGCGGAAGTCTTCTTCCCCGGCGCTTTTGGCGGCGCAGACGGACCGGTTGGTCCTGGAATTGAATCGTTGGAAGTCATACCGCCACTAGTGTACAGCAGACGCTAGCGGAGAATGGAGGCGACTGTGTTTCCCGCAACTTCGATTATGGGATTGGGATAGAGGCCGATGAACAGGGTCATCGCCAAACTGACGCCCAGCGCCAGACGGATGCCGGGCGAAAGCGCCGGCACCACATTGTCGGTGGCCTCGCGGGTAAACATGGATGTGACAATCTGGAAGTAGTAGTAAAGCGATACAGCAACGTAGAGGACCGCAACAACCGCCAGCCCGTAATGGCCCGTTTCAATCAGCGACAAGAAGATGAAGTACTTTCCAATAAACCCGGCAGTCGGAGGAATGCCCGCGAGCGAAAGCAGAAAGATCAGCATCAGCACGGCCGCCGTTGGAGATTTATAGACCAGCCCTGCGAAATCGTCGATCTCGTCGCCGATAATGTCCTTGCGCCGCATGGCCACGATCACTGCCATCGCGCCGAGGTTCATGAAGGCGTAGACCATCAAATAGATCATGATGCCCTTCAGCCCGTTCTCATTGCCGGAGACGATGCCGAGCAGCATATAACCAGCGTGCGAGATGGCGGAATAGCCCAGCATGCGCTTGACGTTGGATTGCGTGATGGCCGCGAGATTTCCGATGGTCATGGTGGCGATGGCTACGCCGATCACCAGCGGGAGCCATACGTCGCGCACCGATGCCAGCGGCACCAGAAACATCCGAATCAGCAAGGCAAACGCCGCGGCCTTGGGACCCACGGACATGAAAGCAGTGACGCAATGCGGCGCGCCTTCATAGGCATCTGGCAGCCATTGATGAAACGGGACCGCGCCAATCTTGAAGAACAAGCCGCCGCAGATAGTGATGACGGCGATGAGTACCAGCGGGTCGCCAGCCGGGCGTTGCGAAATGGACGACGCAATAATTCGCAGGTCGGTTGAACCGCTCAATCCATAGAGCAGGGACATGCCGTAAAGCAGGATGCCGGAGGAAAACGCTCCGAGCAGAAGATATTTCAGCGCCGCTTCATTCGAGCGCCGATCACGACGCAGATATCCAGTGAGAATATAAATCGAGATGACCATCAGCTCGAGGCCCATGAAGAGCGTGATGAGGTCCATGCCGATCGCCAGAATCATCATGCCCACGGTGGCCAGCAGCATGATGGCGTAGTACTCCCCGCGATGCTCACCTTCAATTTCAAGATAGCGGATGGATATAAGAATGGAGAGAGCCGCGGCAATCAGGAACAGCCACATGAAGTAGATGCCGAAACTGTCCACGATGACTGCGCCGCGGAAGGCCTCGAGAGCGTCCGCGCCGGCCATACCCATCTGATGCTGCAAGCCCAGCGGCCACGGGCCCAGGCTATAGGCGGCAAAGCCCACGCCCGCCAGCGCCATGACGGCATTCAGATATTTCTGCTCCGGCTCCAGCATCAGATCCGTCAGCAACACGCCGATAGCAAACAGCGTGAGCAGGATGGCCGGCTTGAGGACCAGAAGATCTACCGAGGAAAAATATTCGTTCAGCATAGTTTCGATCTAACGTAATCTCGTTTTCCAAATGGGGAAACTTTTCGAGCTTCCCCGCCCTACTGCCCGACGTAATGATGGGGGGGCTACTGCTCCGCCGGGGCCTCTGCTTCTTCAGCCGCCGCTTCGGGGGCCGCCGGAGGGGGAGGCGTATAGACACCGCCTGCGTAATAGTCGGGCCGCACGCGCTGCACGATGCGCTGCACAGGCTTTTCCAGAATATCGAAGAACGGCTTGGGGTACAGGCCGATCCAGAAAGCCCAGATGATCAGCGGAATCAGCGTGACGGCTTCGCGGAAATTAACGTCTTTGAGTTCCTTGTTCTTGGGATTATCGAGCGTGCCGAACATGGTTCGCTGATAGAGCCACAACAGGTAGGCCGCGCCGAGCACAATACCCAGCGTTCCGATGGCAGCCCAGGTTCGATTCGCTTCAAACGTTCCCTGCAGAATTACGAATTCACCGATGAAGCCGTTCAGAGTTGGCAGGCCCAACGAGGACATAGCGACAATGAGGAACATGGTGGCGTAGACCGGCATGATGTGCGACAAGCCGCCAAACTCCGCGATCTCGCGCGTGTGCCGCCGTTCATAAACGATGCCGACTAGCAGGAAGAGCGCGCCGGTCGAGATGCCGTGGTTGATCTGCTGGATGATGCTGCCGGTGATGCCGTTGGGGTTCAACACGAAAATTCCCAAGGTGATGAATCCCATGTGGCTGACGGATGAGTAGGCGACCAGCTTCTTCCAGTCTTTCTGCATGAGCGAAACCAATGCGCCGTAAATAATGCCGATCAGCGAGAGCGTAACCATGGCGGTCATCACGCGCGTGTCGCGCGCGGCATCGGGCAGCATGGGCAGCGAGAAGCGCAGGAAACCGTAAGTGCCCATCTTCAGCAGAACACCGGCCAGGATCACGGAGCCAGCCGTGGGCGCTTCCACGTGGGCGTCCGGCAGCCAGGTGTGGAAGGGGAACATGGGAACCTTGATGGCGAACCCTATAAAGAACGCGGCGAAGAGCCACAGTTGCAGGTTGAGCGGCATGCTCAGGTTCGAGAGCGTCGGGATATCGAACGTCCAGACACCGGAGACGCTGTGATTCCAGAAGTAGATGGCCAGGATGCCGAGCAACATCAACACGGAACCAGACAGCGTATAGAGGAAGAACTTAATCGCCGCATAGAGCTTGCGCGGG
>CAMBEY010000096.1 GCA_945865705.1 Candidatus Sulfopaludibacter sp. SbA3 | reverse complement strand
AGGCCGTCGCTCCCACACCGGCTAAAAAGCTCGCCGCCGCGCGCGCACTCATCGCGCAGGCTCGGGCCAAGGGCGCAACGGCGCTTACCGAGAGCGCGGGCAAAGAGTTGCTGGCTCTCTACGGCATTCCCTCCCCGGCGCGGCAGATTGCAACCAGCGCGAAGGAGGCTACCAAAATTGCGAAGAAGATGGGCTTCCCCGTGGTGATGAAAATCGTCTCCGCCGACATTCTGCACAAGACCGAAGCCGGTGGCGTGCGGCTCGGCGTGAAGGACTCGAAAGAAGCTGAGGCCGCCTTCACTGACATCATGAAAAGGGCGAAGGCCTACAACAAGAAGGCCCAGCTTGACGGCGTGCTCATCGAGGAGATGATCACCGACGCCGTACAGGTGATGGTGGGCTTCAAACAGGACAAGCTTTTCGGCCCGGCTGTCATGACGGGCCTCGGCGGCATCATGGTGGAGCTGATCAGCGACTTTGCCCTGCGCGTCGCGCCGTTTGACACGGACGAGGCGCTGGAGATGATTAAGCATACGAAGGCTTATCCGCTGCTCACCGGCTTCCGTGGCGACAAGCAGCGCGACGTGGCCGCGCTCGCCAAGGTCATCGTCGCCGTCGGCAAGCTGGCGCAGGATTTCCGCAACGAGATTGCGGAGCTGGACGTCAA
Organism: Candidatus Sulfopaludibacter sp. SbA3; assembly: GCA_945865705.1. Classification (GTDB taxonomy): domain Bacteria; phylum Acidobacteriota; class Terriglobia; order 2-12-FULL-54-10; family 2-12-FULL-54-10; genus SHUM01. The sequence goes on along the minus strand of CAMBEY010000096.1, from coordinate 9,113 downwards.
CCCGGTCATGGTCCTGCCCAAAGGCAAAGGCGTGCGCGCCGTGGACGCCGCCCTGGTGCTGAAGTAGGCAAGAATTTCGGAGGGAGTAGCCTTGTGTCGCTCCCTCCATCGTCCTCCATGAAACTGTCATCCTGAGCGCAGCGAAGGATATGCTTTTCGTCATGGCCCACGTAAAGCTGTACTACATTTACATCATGGCCAACCCCTCCCGTATGCTATACACGGGAATGACAAATGATTTATTCCGGCGTGTGTCCGAACACAAAGCCGGCTGCACCCCCGGGTTCACACGCGCCTACCGCCTTCATCGTTTGGTTTACTTCGAATATTTTCGCAGTGTACATTCCGCGATTGCCCGCGAGAAGCAAATTAAGGGCTGGCTCAGGAAAAAGAAGATCGCGCTGATTGAGAAGGATAATGCAACGTGGGCGGACCTCGCAGGTGGGTGGTATGGCGGGGCGCATGATCACCCAAAAGGAAAAGCATATCCTTCGCTGCGCTCAGGATGACAGCTCAGTAGGGATGGTGGTGAATGATGAAAGTTGAAGAGCTGATTGAGGCGCTTCGCACTTTGGTGCTGGAAGAACTTATTCCCGCCGAGCCGGATATTGAAGAGAATGACCTTATCCCGGAGCCTCTGCTCGACAAGCTGAAGGCTCTCGGCATGTTTGGCATGACCACGCCCAAGCAGTACGGCGGCCTCGGGCTGGGCATGAGCGAGGAAGTGCGCGTCGTATTCGAACTGGCTTATGCGTCGCCGGTGTTTCGCGCGGCGCTGGGATCGAACAACGGCATCGGCGCGTTGGGCCTGATCAACGAAGGCACGGCGGAGCAGAAGCAGAAGTATCTGCCGCGCATCGCCACCGGCGAGTTGATCGCGTCGTTTTGTTTGACGGAGATCAACGCCGGCTCCGACGTGGCGGCGCTGGAAACCACAGCGCAGCGCGACGGCGATTCCTACATCCTGAACGGCACCAAACGATTCATCACCAACTCACCGCGCGCCGGGCTTTACACCGTCTACGCGCGCACCGCGCCGAAAGAGGCCGGGACGGCGGGCATCTCCGCGCTGCTGGTTGAGCGCGCTTCGCCGGGCCTGACCGTCGCCGAGCCGTGGAAGACCATGGGCTTTCGCGGGTCGCACTCGGCTGATGTGATCTTCAAAGATTGCCGCGTGCCCGCCGATGCCCTGCTTGGCGGAAAAGAATGCGTGGGCTTCAAAGCCGCCATGCGGACGCTGGACCATGCGCGCATCCACATGGCCGCGCTGGCGCAGGGGATGTCGCGGCGGCTGATCGACGAGGGTCTCCGCTACGTCCAGCAGCGCAAGCAGTTCGGCCAGGCCATCGCCAACTTTCAGTTGATTCAGGCCATGCTCGCCGATTGCGAGACGGAGGCCATCGCCGGTCGCGCCATGATTGAGAAGGTGGCGCGCGATAAAGACGCCGGGCAGAACATCACCAAGGAAGCGGCTGCGTCAAAATATTTCTGCACTGAGGCGCTGGGGCGCATCGCCGACCGCGTGTTGCAGATGCACGGCGGCATCGGCTACACCAAGACCTGCGCGGTCGAGCGCCTCTACCGCGACGCGCGCCTTCTGCGGATTTTTGAAGGCACCAGCCAGATTCAGCAGATCGTGATCGCCCGCGAAATGCTGCGCGGAGCAACAGTGCCGCGCGCGTAAGCAAGCGGGCCGATGGAATAACCACGCCCCGACGCTCATGATTTACCGCAACTCCGAGCACAATGTCATCGGTACACGAACGCATCAGGAGCCGGGGCATTGGGTTCCATTGGCCCGCTTGCTTACGCGCGCGGCACTGGCACGCGGCACTGGCACGCGGCAGAGCTACTTGATCCCATATTCTTTCCAGCGGGCGCGGACCTTGGCCAGGTCTTCGGGGCGCGGGTCGGCTGGCTCGGGAAATTTTGATCCGTCCTTGGCGTACCACTCATGCGGGGTGGTGGCATCGATGCCGATCAGGTCGCTTTCGCCGCGCCGCGATATTACCTGCGAGGTATCGAGGCCGACGGACTTGCCGCCGGTCATCATCACGATGTCGCGGGTGGCCTGCACGCGGGTGGCGATGGCCCACTCGACCATGTAGGAATTCCACGGGTCGATGTCTTCATCCACCACAATCACTTGCTTGCAGAACAGCAGCGGATGTCCCCAGACGTGGCACATGGTGTCGCGCACATGGCCGTGATAGGACTTCTTCAGCGAGACAACCACGTGAAATCCGGCGCAGCCCGCGGGAGTTACCGAGACATCGCGGATGTTAATGATGCCTGCCCGGCGCAGATGCTCCAGCACCGCTGCGGAGCGGCCCATGCTGCGCACCGTGGTGGACTCGCTCGGTGGACGGCCTTCCAGAGTGCCGTGAAAAATAGGATCGCGCCGGTGCGTTACCTTCTTCACGTCAATGTAAAAACTGTCTTTCACACCTGCGCCCATGAAGCCGAGGAACTCGCCGAAGGGGCCTTCCTCCTGCGGCCAAAATTTATCAATGGGCATTTCGCCTTCGATAATAATCTCGGCGTGAGCGGGGACCAGCAGGTCCGACAGCTCGGCCTTCACCACTTCCATTGGCGAGCCTTTCAGCGCGCCGGCCACGTCATATTCGTCCACCTGCGCAGGCACCGCCGAGACGCTGGTCAGGCTCAGATAAGGGTCCGGGCCAATCACGATGGCGACCGGCATGTTCTTGCCTAGCGCCTTCCACTTGTCCCAGTTCTGATGAATGTGGCGATAGGGAATGTCCACCACGTAACAGCCGGAGACCTTGGAGTTGAAAATCTGGCAGCGGTAGTTGCCGGAGTTGATCCATCCCGTCTCGGGGTCCATGGAGATGACGCCGTGCAGCGTGCCGATCTCCGGGCCGCCATCCTTGGGATGCCACTTCGGCACTGGAAATGGGTCCGCGTAAAGATCCGGGTCGTCAATGACCACTTCCTTGCAAGGCGCTTCGGCGCTGCTGACAACGGTGCGTCGAATCGGCTTGGCGTAAGCCTGACGCCACTTGGCGGCAATCGCCTCGGTGGAGGTTTCGACGCCCATCGCCAGCGCATATTGCTCTCGCGTCGACAACGTACCAGCCAGCAACGGCGTTTTGTAATTGCCCACTTTCTCGAATAGAAGGGCCGGGCCGAACTTGTCGAAGTTCTCGCGGCACACCGCGCCCACTTCCCAATCCTTCTCCACGGGAACCTTCACGCGGCTGAGCAGCCCCCGCTGCTCGAGCGCCGCCATGAATTCGCGCAGACTTTCATAGCCGGTCTTGCGTTGTGTTTCGTGCATGACAGTTGCCATTGCTTCATACCCTCCAATAGCTTGCAGCCAGAACTTAAAGCTAATCCCCGTCGCATGGCCGTTTGCACGGCTGATAAACTCTATACAGTATAGTCAGCCGCGACCCAGGTGCGGCCCCCGCTTGTAATCCAAATAGTAGATCAGGATACAACCGTTGTAGCCGAATATCATCCCCTGTTTCCATCCTTTGTTCCTCCCTCTTCCTTCGCGCTTTTACGCTAATTCGTCCGAGGAAATCAGGATGAGATATGGTAGTGTTCGGATGATGCCCACTGAGCCCTCAAAGCAAACCAGCCGGCCTTCGGGAAACATCGGAGACCAGCTTCTGCAGCAGCGCTTGAAAAACGGCTGGACTCTCGATCAAGTCTCCGTGCGAACGCGAATTCCTGTCCGTCATCTGCAATCAATAGAGGATGGTCGTGGCCGCGAACTCCCCGGCGGCTTCATCGGAAAAAGTTTTGTGCGCCAGTACGCCGAAGCAGTTGGCCTGGACGGCGAACAGGCACTTCAGGATTTTGTTGCCTTGACCGGAGTGAATCTTGAGGTGGCCTTCGAAGAAAGAAAGATTTCGCCCTTTACGCCGGAATCACTGCAACGTTTCCAGGCGAAACAGTGGAAACGGATCGCGCTGATTGCCGCAGCAGTGGTGTTGCTCGTCGCGATCATTGCGTATCTGCTTTACAGGCCATCGACTGCACCGGCATCAACCCCTTCTCAGACTGCTCCGGACGATCGTGCGCCAGCCGCTGCCACTACATTGCAGGCCCCCATAGCGGAACCTCCTGCTATCGTTCCCGCAGAACCCGCGCCGGTGAGCGGCGGAGCGACTCCCGCAGCGCGCACCGGCGTTTCGAGAATATCACCCAGCCGGACAGCTTTACCGGAGCCGTTTTCAGGAAGCGCGGAAAGGACCGCCACGCCAACTCAACCGCAGACGGTCCCTGAGAGCAGCCCCGGCAGCAGCCCGCAACGGGAAACTACGGCTCCGCCCGCACCCGAGCAAGCTGCACCCAATCCGTAGGCTATTCTTTGCCATTCTCTTAATCAGTAATTTATATACCGAGACGACTTCGGCAAAATTCTTATGGAAGGAAAATGCTACAATAAATTCCCGCCAGTTCCCGTAGGCGGGAGCTGGGAACAACGAGGCACTCAAATTCCACCAAGCCGGAGAATTTCGCGCGGACCGGGCGCCATTTGAAAATGTCCAACGATACGCCGTCCAATTCGGCCCTCCCATTTGAAGAGCGATTATTGCTGGCCAAGGGCGGAGCTTTGGTCTCGCCCGAGACTGCCCTGGCAACGCTGGTCCGGCTGGCGGCGGATGGGGAAAACGAAATTCGCGAAGCCGCGATGGCTACACTGCAGCTGCTTCCCGATGAGCGTTGCAAGGAGTGGCTCAGCTCGCCCCAAGCAACGCGGATAGTCTTGCGCTATTTTCTCGAACCGGAGCGCATGCGCGTCGCCATCCTACCCCTTCTGCTGGAACATCCCGAGTCTCCGGAAGACGCCGTAACGGCTTTGGCCGCGCTGGCGGATACCACGATCGTTCCGGTGTTGCTTGAAAATCTTGACCTGTTGAAGACCTCCTCTCTGATCGCTCTTAAGGATAACCCCACCTACCTGCTCTGGCAGAAGAATCCGCCGGAAGGCGGGTTTGTGGTGGAGGTCGACATTCTGGAGATGCTCATTCTGGAGATGGAGACCGACAAAGGCATCACGCCGGAGCGTTGCGCCGAAATGCTCGCCGAAATCGAAACGGACAACGATGTGCCGGAGGAAGAAAAGAAGCGGGCCACTGGTGTCGTGCAAAAGATCGCTCAGATGAAAGTCGCGCAGCGGGTCAAGCTGGCTCTGCTCGGCACGCGCGAAGAGCGCTCGCTGCTGATCCGCGATTCTTCCCGCGTGGTTCTGCGCGCCGTGCTGGCCTCGCCCAAACTCACCGACTCCGAGGCCGAGGGCTTCGCCTCCATGAAGAACGTCAGCCAGGAAGTTCTGCGCATGATTTCGATGAGCCGCAAATTCATCAAGCGTTACATCGTTGTGAAAAATCTGGTGATGAATCCCCGCTCGCCGCTCGACATCACACTGCCGCTTTTGAATCGTCTGCTGATTCAGGATGCGCGCGTAGCCGCTGCCAGCAAGGATATTCCCGACACGCTGCGCAAGATGGCGCACCGGCTGGTCCAGACTCGCGCCACGTAATTCCTTTGGCGCAAAGCTCTTCGGCACCCCTGGAGTGAATGCGCGAAATGCCTGCTAGACTCGATTTCCACAGGGTTGGGGAATGGCCGGAATGCGCCATGACAAAAGGCTTGGTTTTTCCCGCTGAATCGGCTAACCTTGCCCCACATTGCATAAGTCAGGCTTTATAGCAGGAGGGTCCCAAGGTGCCACCCGTTAGAGTCGGTTTGATTTATTTGGCCGCGTTGATGGCCTTGTCGGCAACATTGCCCAGCCCTTTGCGGAGTCAATCCTCCGTTCCTGCACCCACAGCCACCATCCCCGGCCCCCTCACCGGGTTCCAACGCATGACGGCCATCAGCCGCAAGGTGAGCAGCGACGAAATTCTCCCCTTCCTGGCGCGTAACGTGGTTATCGACGGCTATCAGATGCGGCAGGGCCAGACCCCCAAGCCGACGGAATATCTGAAACTCATCAAGAGCTACCTGGCGCAAGCTCGTGAGTTGCGCGAGTTGGCTGGCCCCAGCGGATTGATCCGCATCGAAAGCTGCGCCGAGGTGGCCCCCCTGCTCAAGACAATTGGGTTCCGCTTCCGCACGCCCTGTGGGCCAAACACCACGCTCGAAACCGAGGAGCCCCGCCGCGCCTTCCTCACCATCGACTCCGGGTTCCCATTGACGGAATTGGAAGAGGACCTGCACGAAGGCAAACCCTTTGAATATCATTTTTCCAGCTTTGATGCCCCCATCATCTTCACGCCGCGCGACTGGACCAGCGTGGATAAGGATTTCCTCGAAGCCTTGCTCGACGATCCGCAATTGGCTCGTCTCTATTGGGCATTCTCCAGGCTGGAAGACGGCACGCGCGAGCAACTGCGCAAGTCGCCGGGATTGACGGCGCTGCTGCCGCACGCCGCCGTGCTGGATTTCTACGGAAGCCATCTCTACATTCGCCAGGGACGAGTTGTGGTTCCCGGCGGTCAAGAAGCCGAATCGGCCTGGAAAAGTCTGGTCGGCGCCAGCCCGGAGAATCCTTCGGAGTTTCTGCTGGCCCTGGTCAGCAAGGACAACGGCTGGGTGGCCGCATACTTTGACGCGCTTTCATTCACTCCGCGCGAGCAGCAAACGTATTTCGCTGACTCGGACCGCCTGAAGAAAATGTATCTCGCGCTGCGGGGACCCAAAGTAACCGGCAGTCCCGCCCGCTCCGTTTTCCGTCCCACCGCCAGCATGTACCTGCTGACCTCGCGCCTGATTCTGGGAGCGAATGGACAGCCGGAAGTGCCCGGAAATATCGAGGTGTGGAAGGAAATTTTCCGCCGCCGCAGCGACATGCGAGTGGTCCGCGAATGGGCGCGCAAGACCAACGGCTGGAGCAAGCCGGATGATCTACTGGAAGCCCTCTTCGCGCTGTCGCGCGAGCACAGTCAGGAGTCCCCGCTCCAGGTTTATCTGACGCTGACCGAACTGGACCGGCGGCGTCCCGCCGATCGCAAACTGAGTCCGGCCACCGTCCGCCTGCTGGCCGAGCGCTTTGCACGATTCCGCGATCAGTTTGCATTTTTCTCGGAGTTCGGCGAGCTGGATGATGCCGCCATCGCCCGCTTCTTCACGGTTGCCGACGCCATTGACGCCATCAAGGATCGCGCCGTCCGCGCCAACGCGCTGGGCATGTTCCAGTCGAGCGCCGGGCTGTGGCAGATACTGGCGCGTCAGGATCAGATTCCGTCAAATCAGTTGAACGCTTCCTGGCAGAAAATACTGCAACCTTATACCGGCATCCGCACCTCTGAGCAGTTGTTTGACGCCGGGCGCGCCGGGCTGGATGAATTGTGGAAAGCCATTGGCGGAAGCGGGCCCATACGTGAAAGTGAGTTCATTAAGCTGCTCGCCGGTCCGACCCAGCAGAACGAGGCCAGCAAGCAATCCCGCCAACGGATGGAGGAGAAGCTCCGCTCGGCATTAGGCACGCAGCGGCTCGTCTCTCTCGATAATTTGTTTCAACTGGGCGATGGCCTGACGCAGATGGGTCAAGGCACCGGGTCAGCGGAGAACATGCTGCGATTGGCGGCCTCGCTGCGCGAGTTTGAATTGCCGCAACCGCTGTTTACGCGCAGCGAACGCGCGGAGTGGGCCAGCGGCCTGCACAATAATCCGCACACTTCGCTGCAAACGCGCACCGATCTCGCCAAAGTAATCCAGAAAGGCCGGGAGCCGGGAGCCATGACCCAGGCGCGCGGTATTCTGGCGCCGTTCCTGCGCGACACCATGGTGGGCTTGAACTATGTCTACTATGAGCCGCCCGGCGCGCAGATGATTCACAACAACCCGCTCTTTGTCCGCTCGCATAACTTCTCCGGGCAGATGACCATGAAGGGCGATGAAGTATGGCAGACGCCGCGCGTATTCGGGCGCGGCTGGTCGGCCTCCGGCGGCGCGCATCTGGCGGGGTCTCTTGCTGACCTGCCTTATGTGCTGGCACAGGTTGAGCAAGACTTCATCATTCCCGAGAACGCGCAGTCGCTCATCTGGGCCGATCTGGTTCCGACCATACTGACGGGCGCGATTCTGCCCCGCTGGTGGAATGTTACGGCCAATGAGATGCGCGCCGTAGCGCTCTATCAGCAGCTCGGTGAACAGATTCTGGAAGCAGCGGCGAAGGATGCCGCGTTGCGCAATACATTGGTCAGCATTCTCGCCGATCACCTGCTCCCACAACGTCTGGGCCATTTGGAACGGGACTTGATGGCGGGAAAAGCCAGCGAGGCAATCCTTCGTCTGGTGCCATCTGAGTTGTTTTCCCTGGGCTCCAAAATGTTCGACAAGGACGCGGCCCGCATGGCGGCGCTAGGAGCCGCGGGCGCGGAGTTGGCCAGCCTGAAGCAATCCGCTCCCGCGGAGATTGACTCCAAACGTATCCCGAAGAACTTCGGCACGCCCCATCCCATGCTGGCGCAAACCTACGCGCGCGAGCTGCTGGCCACCAAGCCGCTGCCCACGTTCCTCGGCTATTCGAGCCGATTGCTGGCCGAATCGTGGGAGTCCGGCAACCTATTCTGGGCGCGGCTGGCGGTTGAGAAAAATCTTCCTCCGTCCAGCCTGAATCATCTGATTCCGGAATTGACACACCGCATGGTGGAAAAGATTTTCGCCACTCATCTGGAGGATTGGCCCGCCGTGTTGCGCGCCATGCGCGAGACGGCTGTCGAGTTCCGCGAGGGCAAGGTCGGAGCGCCAGAGCTTGCCTCATCCGAGGTAGCGCTGGAAGGCTCGACGGGAGCTGCCAGTTCGGGTGCAAAATTCCAGTAGTAAATTTTCCTGTCAACGGTCCTGGTTTTTGATATTATCAGTTCCAAAAGCTTTGTGAGGTTGCCTATGCCGTTGACGATCACGCACACACCCGGCCGTTTGAATGGGTCACTACTTTTGAAGAGGCCACTACTTTTGGTGCTGTTGGCTCTACTCATGCTGATCCCCTTCAGCCTGCCGCAGCCTGGCACGGCACAGAATAGCGTGCCCCAGGTGGTGGTCGATTCAGCGGACGAACTCTCCAACGGCGCCGTGTTCCGCGTGGAAGTCGACATGGTGCTGCTCAACATCGCGGTCACCGACAGCAA
>CAMBEY010000095.1 GCA_945865705.1 Candidatus Sulfopaludibacter sp. SbA3 | reverse complement strand
GCACCTTCGACCCCATCCACTCCGGCCACCTTTCCGCGGCGATGGCGGCGCAGTCGGCCTTCGCACTGGACGAGATTCGCTTCGTGCCCACCGGCGTCCCTCCGCATAAGCGTGCGCGAACGGTTACAGCCTTTGCTGACCGTTACGCGATGGTGGCGCTGGCCTGCAATGATGTTCCTCACCTCGCGCCCTCGCGCCTCGAAGACCCGGAGCATCACGGCGGCAAACCGAATTACTCGATCGACACGATCCGCCGTTTCCACCAGCAACTTACCGATGACGATCATCTCTATTTCCTGATCGGTGTCGATGCGTTTCTCGACATCCCCACGTGGCGCGACCCGGTGGCCCTGCTCGATTCCTGCGACTTCATCGTGGTGAGCCGGCCGGGATTCGATATCGGAAAGATCCGTTCCATTCTTCCTGCTGAGCTTCGCAGCGAGAAGCCCTCACAGGAAAATCGAATCGACCTGCGCCGCACATCGGTTCATCTGCTGACCACGGTGGAGGCCGACATCTCCTCCTCCAACATCCGGCAGCGCTCCGCGCACGGTGAATCGCTGACGGGACTGGTGCCACAACCCGTAGCGGATAATATTAAGAAGCGGAACATCTATGCCCAAGAAACCTATGCTGAAAAAAACTAAACCTAAAGCAACAAAGCCCCGTACGGCAACGTCCAAGGCCGCCGGAACCAAACCGCCAAAGCCGCGGGCCGCAAAGCCCGCAGGACTGCGCGCCAAATCTCAGAGCGCCAAAGCTCCGCGCATCAAAGCTCTGCCCATCAAGGCCAGCTCGCCCCGGAAGCCGAAGCTGCTCCCAGTGGTGTCTCTGGCAGAGCTGGAACCAGTTGCCGAGGCCAACAACGAGTCGCTCGAACTCGTCATGATCGCAGTCGAGGCAGCGAAGGAAAAGCAGGCGCGCAAAATGCATCTGCTCGAACTGAAGGGGGTGGCCGACTTCACCGACTACTTCCTGGTATGCAGCGGAACGAATCCCCGGCAGGTGCAGGCCATCTGCGATGAGATTGACGCGAGCATGCGCCGCGCCGGATTGCGCCCCGCTCACATCGAAGGCTATAATCACGCCGAGTGGGTGCTGCTGGACTACGTCGATTTCGTGGCCCACGTGTTCACGGAGCAGGCGCGGGAATACTACGATCTGGAGCGGCTCTGGCGCACGGCGCGCCGTATTCCAGTGGGTGACGAATAGGCCGGACGGCTCTGATGCGAATCGCGGTTTACTGGATCGGCAAGACTCGGCTTCCCGGTGTTAGTTCGCTCACGGATGAATATGCGAAGCGCCTGAAGCACTATTGCGAGTTTGCCGCGCTGGAAGTTCGCGGTGTGAAGCGGAAGTCAGCGGCGGTAGCAGGAAGCACCGGCCTCTCCGCCGAAGAAGAAAATATGATCAGCCGCACGCCGCGCGCGTTGCGTGTCGCTCTGGACCCGGATGGCCGGGCTTGGAGTTCAGCCGAGTTCGCCGCGTATCTCGGCAAGCAGCGCGACCAGGGTTCGCGTGAATTGGCATTTTGCGTGGGAGGGGCCGACGGATTCTCGCCTGCGTTTCGCAAGCAGGCGCATCTGAAATTCTCGCTCTCGCCAATGACCATGCCGCATGAACTGGCGCGCGTGGTGTTGCTCGAACAGCTCTACCGCGCGTTTACGATCTTGGCGAATCATCCCTATCCGCGATAAACTCCGAATCGCGAAGGAGCACCACAGCTTCCTGGCAATTGAGGCTCTTCGCAACAGAGGATTTTTCATGGCGTGGTTTCGTAAAGAAAAAGAACCGTTGAAGGCCGCCGAGGGCGAGCGCCTGCGCACCGAAGGCCTGTGGATCAAGTGCGACGGTTGCCGAGCCATTATCTGGAAGAAGGACCTCGACGCCAACTGGAGCGTCTGCCCCAAGTGCGGCCATCATTTCCGCATCGACGCGCGCACGCGCCTGCGGCTGCTACTGGACGACGAAAATTACACCACTCATGATAGCGACGTGGAAACATCCGATCCACTGAACTTCGTCGATCTGAAATCATACCGCGACCGCATCGCCACCGCGCAACGGACCACGAAATTGAAAGATGCGGTCATCACGGCGGAAGGCACCATCGGCGGAAGGGGTGTCTTCCTCTGCTCAATGGAATACGGCTTCATCGGCGGCAGCATGGGCGGTGTGGTGGGAGAGTTGATCACACGGGCCGCCGAGCGCGCGCTCGACCAGCGTATTCCGCTGATCATCGTCTCGGCCTCCGGCGGCGCACGCATGATGGAAGGTACCGTCAGCCTGATGCAAATGGCCAAAGTCAGCGCGGCGCTGGCGCGCATGGACACGGCGGGCGTCCCCTACATTAGCGTGCTCACCGACCCCACAACGGGCGGCGTTACGGCCAGCTTTTCCATGCTGGGCGATCTGAACATCGCCGAACCTGGCGCCCTGATTGGCTTTGCCGGTCCGCGCGTCATCGAGCAAACGATTCGTCAGAAACTACCCGCCGGTTTCCAGCGAAGCGAATTTCTGCTGACGCACGGCATGTTGGACGCCGTCGTACCGCGCACGGAAATGAAAGCCTACATTATCAACGCCCTCAAATTTTTCCTCGACTAGACAAATGAATTACGCTGAGTCAACGCGTTATTTGATCTCGCTCGGCAATGAGATCCGCGCAGCCGGCGCCGATGGCGTGATGACGGCGAAGCTGGGTCTCGAAAACATCACCCGCCTGCTGGAGGACCTCGGGGCCCCGCAGCATTCCTACCCCAGTGTTCTCATCGCCGGGACCAACGGCAAAGGTTCGGTATCGGCGATGATCGATTCGATCCTGCGCGCGGCGGGCCTGCGCACGGGCCTATACACGTCGCCTCATCTGGTCGAGATCACGGAGCGGATTCGCGTGAATGGCGAGATGATTCCGCAGCAGGCTTTCGCCGATCTCTTCCTCACGCTGCGTGAGCGCATCGAGCGATTGCTGGCAAACGGGACGCTGCAATTCCATCCCACATATTTCGAGTGTCTGACTGCCATGGCCATGGAATACTTCCGCCAGCAGCGCGTGGAGTTCGCCGTGCTGGAGGTGGGCATGGGCGGGCGGCTCGACGCCACCAACACAGTCCATCCGAAGGTCTCCGTCATCACGCAAATCGACTTCGACCATGAGCGATTTCTCGGCTCCACCATCACCGCCATCGCCGGAGAAAAAGCGGGTATCATCCACCCCGGTGGCGGGCCGAATGGCGTCGTAGTTTCATCCGCAATACATCCGGAGGCCGTGGCCGTCATTCGCAACCGTAGCGCGGAGTTGAATGTCCGGCTCGTGGAAATCCGCGAAGAATATTCGACGTTCGGCAGAGATTTGGGCGATGGACTTTACCACCTGATCGCTGGTGATCGCGCAGGTTGGCGACTGGAGGTGTGGCCTTCATTAAGAGGTTTGCATCAAGTGGAGAACGCGATGACCGCCATCGCGGCGGTGCGTGAGTTATCCCGCGCAAGCTTCAGCATTCCCGACGCGGCCATCCAGCAGGGCCTCGCCACGACAAGCTGGCCAGGCAGGCTTGAGCTGATTCACAATGATCCGCTTACGTTCGTCGACGGAGCACACAACCCCGCCGGGGCGCGCGCGCTCGCCCTCTTCTGGGACGAGCATTTCTCTGATCGCCCCATCATACTCGTGTACGGAGCGATGCGTGATAAGGCCATCAGCGAGATTGCGGAGATTTTATTTTCCAAAGCGCACGCGGTAGTCATCACGCAGCCTCAGCAGGAGCGGGCAGCCTCGCCCAAAGCTATCCGCGAATTGAGCCATCACCTGAACGCTCATCTCGTTCTGGAACCCAATCCAGTCCGTGCGATGGAGCGGGCCGCTGCATTGGCGTTGGAGGTGCCCAGCGGAAAAGCGGTAATCTTCGCGACCGGCTCGCTATTTCTGGTAGGAGACTTGCGGAAATCCAATGCTTCGGCATGAACTTGGTAATTGCTGGATCACGAGATGGGTGAGTGGGGTGCGGGACTTGGAGTCGATGGCGTAGCCTGAACCCACTTCACTTCCTTCACATTGGCGTTAACCACATACACGCGGATAATTTTTCCCGTCGGGTCTTCAGGAATGATGAAGAAACCCTGGCGCTCCTTGCTGTAACCCTCAGACGATCCTTCCAGTCGCTCACCATCGCTGAACAACACCTCCAGCAGGCGGCGTTGAGGCCCACCAGGCGGGCGGGTAGGAGGTACCGCGCCTTCCACCACATCCTGCAAGAAAAAGATGGCTTTCAAATCCCGAATGTCCACGACTTCGCCCTCGCCCGGCAGGGACTTCTGGGCGGGGAAAATCCTGCATCGATCTTTCATTGGTGAAAAATCAAAGACAGATCCGCTCAAACGGCGACCGTCCAAAAAAGCGATCACTACCTGAGGAGATTTTATTCCGGGCGTGGTTAGAGTCGTCAAGAAACTTCTCCGCTTACCTTTATCCATTAGCCGATGAATTCCAGCATTCGCTCGGTTCAGTGTACGGCCCAACGCGTTGAGGATCAATAGGCACAGAGCCACATTATTAATGTGGAGGGAGGGAACAGCGAACAAGCAGATCAATTTACCAATGGGAAAGGTATAATCGGGGTAAGCTGCGGACTTGCGAATGTGGCGGAATTGGCAGACGCGCCAGACTTAGGATCTGGTGCCCGAGAGGGCGTAGGGGTTCGAGTCCCCTCTTTCGCACCATCGATGTTCTAAATGATCTGGGCGCTAGCTGAAGCGCATCAGCAGCGATTTGACTTCCGCTTCCCGTCCCTGTGCGCGATACACATCGGCCAGACAATTCAGGCGATTCCAGACCTTGGGATGATTCTTGCCGAGAAGTTTCTCCACCAGCGTGATCGACTTCAGGTAGAGCGGCTCGGCGTCCATGTAGCGTTGTTGATCGCGATAAAGGTTCGCCAGATTATGTAGAATGCTGGCCATCTCACGCCGCTTGTCGCTCGCCGAGTTCTCGCTCTTCTGTAGCGCCTGCTTGTATAGCTGCTCCGCCGCAGCGTACTTCTCCTGCGAGTGGTAGAGTACAGCGAGTTTGTTCAACATGCCCGCCGTCCGAGGCAGCTCCGGAATCATGCGCAACGAATCCTGCTCTGGCAGCATGATCAATACGGCATCGCCACGCGAGACGGGAGCATAGGAAGTCGGAAGTTTGTGCAAAGGAGAGGTTGCCGCGGTGATCACTTCGGTGCTCACAAACGCCTCGCCGGGCAGCACCTCTTCCGTGAGTGTAATCACGCGGACATGCGGAGACGCCGCCTTCAGGACGCGACGAATGTCCTCCGCGTTGGCCTCACCAATCGTGGCGTCGGAGAGCACCAGCGTGCAAGCATGGTCCTTCGTCAAATGATCCACCGCAGCGTCCAGGTCCCCGGCATCCGCGCATTGGTGCCCCGCCAATTCCATCACCAGCATCAAACCCTGCCGCTCGGGCATCCGTTTTCCAAGTATCAAAATGTTTGCCATTGCACTCCATTCCATTCAGCTACAAGCCGGTGGGGATCTTAGCTAACAACATCCATCCGCGCTAGTAAACACCTTTGAAGAGTCCGCGGTCAAGCGGCCACACTTCCACGTAAGTCCTGTTGCACGAGAAGGGCCAATCAATTCCCTGCCGTCCAGTCCACGGGCGCACAGCTCGCAAGCCAATATCCATAGTGGTTTGGGCATGCGCGCAATTTTTCTTGAGTATCTTTCAGACTAGGACTTCCTTCTGTGTCAGAGGAACGGTACAATTCATGTCTTCTCTTGTGACAAGAATTGTCCGGTTCACTGAGATGTTTTCAGATAAGCGCATGGCCACCGCCCACAGCGGAAGAGCCTGCATAGGAGTTTGCCATGCCAACCATGAAAGCCATTCGCATCCATGCCCACGGAGGTCTTGAGCAACTCCGCATTGACGACATCGCGCGCCCCACGCCGGGGCCCGGTCAGGTGCTGGTCGAGATCAAAGCCGCTGCGCTGAACATGCTTGACCTTTGGGTGCGCCGCGGCATTCCTGGCGTGCCGCTGCCCGTTATCCTTGGCAGCGACGGCGCAGGCATCGTGCGCGAAGTCGGCGAGGGCGCATCGCAGTTCAAAGTTGGCGACGAAGTGTTGGTGCATCCCGGCGAGGGTTGCGGCACGTGCGGCGACTGCCAGAATGGGCGCGAGCAGTACTGCCCAAAATACTCCATCCTTGGCGAACATCACGATGGACTGATGGCTGAGTTCGTCGCACTCGATGAAGCGCAGCTCATCCGCAAGCCTGCAAACATTGGCTTTGAAGAGGGTGCCGCTATTCCGCTGGTCTTTCTCACGGCATGGGAGATGGTCGTCAACAAGGGACAGATTAAGCCGTGGAGCACCGTACTCGTCTGGGGCGCATCCAGCGGCGTGGGCAGCGCGGCGGTGCAGATCGCCAAGGCCTACGGCGCGCGCGTTATCACCACTGCGGGCACGGCGAAGCTCGACCGCGCACGCGCCCTCGGCGCGGACGTCGTACTCGACCACTACACCCAGGACATCGCCAAGGAGATCAAGCAACTCACCGGCGGGCGCGGCTGCGACCTCATCATCGACCACACCGGCGTGAAGACCTGGGCGGCGAGCACACGTAGTCTGGCCAAGGGCGGCAAGCTGGTCGTCTGCGGATCGACCACCGGCTTCGAGGTCAATGTGGACCTGCGCTTCCTCTACATCCGCCAGCAGTCCATCCTGGGCTCGACCATGGGCTCGCGCGGCGACATGGTCCCCATCCTGAAACTGGTCGAGGCTGGCCGACTCCGCGGCGTGGTCGACCGGGTCTTCCCCTTCGCCGAAATTGCCCAGGCGCACGAGTACCTCGAGACCGGAAAACACTTCGGAAAAGTTTGCTTGGGTTTCGCTTAATTATCGCCTCTTAGGAGCTCGTTTTTCACCTGACAGATTGCCCAAATTGTCGGCTGTGCCCAAAGTGCACACTTTCACGGAATTGACCAGATCGGGACATTTTCGTCCCTTATTTGTTCGCCGATTTCCGGGGACCTGCGACAGCCCATGTGCGTCGCCAAATCCCC
Organism: Candidatus Sulfopaludibacter sp. SbA3; assembly: GCA_945865705.1. GTDB lineage: Bacteria > Acidobacteriota > Terriglobia > 2-12-FULL-54-10 > 2-12-FULL-54-10 > SHUM01. The sequence goes on along the minus strand of CAMBEY010000095.1, from coordinate 2,734 downwards.
TGCGTACCCCCATCAGTCCCGCCAAGGGGACGTCCCGTGGTAGTTACCAGGCGACATTTCCCAATAAGGTAACCAGCGAGGTATTACTTGCAACGACACGGTTAACCACCTAGTTACCTGACAGATTATCCAAATTTTCCAACTTTGCGGAATTGTCAAAACTTTCCAATCTTGCGGCTTTGCCAACAGATTCCAACTTGCCGAAATTTTCCAAATTTCCCCTCTAGACATTTCGCGAAGCTACCCGAACGGTCCGCAAAGATTCCCGCAGGGCAAGCGAGCGTGCGGACTTTTTCGCGGACGTTGTTAACGAAAGGAATCGTTCAATCGTATTAACAAGTGAATGAGCGATTGAGGCGAGCACGCGGTCGCCGTCGCCGGATGGTATCCCGGAGGCCGATGGGTATTGGGAGACCGGATGGGTATTGGAGGCCGAATGGGCATTGGGAGGAATGAAATGAAGAAAATGATCTTGGCAATCTTACTTATTGTGCCCCTGCTGCTGGCGGGACAAACTACGCCGCAATCCAAGCCGCCGACCGCTCCAGTCACGCCACCGCCCAGCACATCGCCATCCACGGCACCCGCAGCGGAGCAAGTCCCTTCGGGGGCAATCGATGAAGAGGCGCTGGAGAAGCGCATCGAAGCATCCATTAATGAAGAGGCGCTGGAGAAAAGGATCGAGCAGCACATCGACCGCATCGGAAATCAAATCAATCCGAGCGAGTGGCGCGAAGCGGCGTTCATGGCCTTGATGATTCCCATCCTTGGCATTGGGCTGTCCGCACTCACCCTCTGGCTGATCTACCGTGGCTTTCAATCCCGCATGCAGACGCGGATGAATCTGCACACACAACTACTCGCCAAGTTCAGCTCTGGCGCTGAATTCACTGAGTTCATATCCAGCAAGGGTGGCCAGCAATTCGTCGAAAGCCTTTGGATGCCGCGCGAAAATTCGCGCGAGCGTATCATGCGTTCGATGCGCACCGGCATCATTACCGCCGCCGCCGGCATTGGCATGATATTCATGATGGGATTCAACAGTCCAGCCGTGATCGTTCTAGCCATTGGCGTCGGCTTTCTGGTTTCAGCAATGGTCTCCCGGCGCATGTCCGAGAAGATGGACCTGCTCCAGCCCAAGGACACTGTTTCATCAATTGATTCGAGTACTCCGCAGCATGATTAAGCGGAAACCAGTTAGCAATTCGCAGGAGGCGAATATGACAAAAAAAGCCATTCTGTTCGGAGCGTTATTCATCGTCTGGCCCGCCTATTCGCAGGACTTCCAATGGAAAGGCACGCTCGCGCCGGGCCGGACGCTGGAGATTAAAAATGTAAATGGGAGTATTGCAGCCGAACCCTCCGCTGCAGCTCAGGCGGAGGTGACCGCCGTCAAGCGCGCCGGATGGCGAGGCGATCCCAAAGAGGTTCGCATCGAGGTAGTCGAAAGTGATTCCGGAGTCACCATCTGCGCCGTGTATCCAGATTCCGGTCTCAGCTTCGTGGAAGAGTTTTTTATGATTTATTCTCCATCCCCGAACCGCCGCCTCATCAGAACGTCTGCAAGCCGGGCAAGGAAGGCCGGATCAGCTCCATCGTGAGCGGCAACGTGAAAGTGGATTTCATCGTTAAGGTTCCCGGCGGCGTGCATTTCGCCGGACGAAACGTGAATGGGAACGTGGAGGCGCTATCGCTTTCCGGCGATGTAATAGCACGAACCGTTAACGGCAATGTTCGCATCTCGACCAGCGGCTTCGGACAAGCCGGCACGGTCAATGGCAACGTGAACGCCAAGCTGGGAATTTTCTCCCAACCCGCCGAATTCGAGACGGTAAACGGAAACATTACGGTCCAACTGCCCCCCAGCACAGAGGCGGCACTGGAGGCGAAAACCGTCAATGGCAGAGTGAAATCCGAGTTCCCTGTTACCGTGACCAGCAATCTGAAAGACAGGCGCATCAGCGGAACCATCGCCGGCGGGGGACCGCAGTTGCTTCTCGAAACTGTGAACGGAAACATCCGATTGCGGAAAAGCCTTTAACCCGGCTTCTGCTCGCCAGCCGAGGAGGATGGACTTTCGCGTCGCTTGGGATCAGAATGCGATTCAGGATGATTCGATCAATCGCCATTGCCGGTGGAACTGAAGTCCTTGGTGGGAGTGACTCACTGACTCACCAGATGAACGAAGTCGCATTTCGTGATCTCTATCAGGAGAGCGCGCCGCGCCTGCGCAGCTATCTGCGGCGGGCTTGCGGCGATGCCGCGCTGGCGGACGATCTGTTGCAGGAGACGTTTCTCAAGCTGCTGCGCACGAAGCTGCCGTCTGCGGTGATGGCGCCCCCCGATGGCGACCGCCAGTTGCGTGCGTATCTCTACCGCATGGCCACCAACTTGCTCACCGATCATTGGCGGCGCGTGAAACGTGAGCGGCGTTGGAGCCTGCTGGAGTTGTTCCGCCGCGAGCCGTCGCAGCCGGCTATCGAGAGCTTGGATTCCTTGGGAGGAGATACCGCCCGTGGTTTCGACGAGCTGAAACCGCAGGAGCAAGCGCTGCTGTGGCTGGCCTACGTCGAGGGTTTCGATCATTCGGAGATCGCAGCGGCGCTCGAACTTGGCGAAGCGAGTATCCGCGTGTTGCTGTTCCGCGCGCGGCGCAAGCTGGCCGACATCTTGAAGAAGCGCGGAGAGAAATCCGTATGAATTCCGATATACCCCAACTCGTTGTCATTCCGAG
>CAMBEY010000094.1 GCA_945865705.1 Candidatus Sulfopaludibacter sp. SbA3 | reverse complement strand
TCCCATGTCGCCGCGCACCAGTTGCACGCTGATCATGGACCCCGGCAGGGGCGTGGGCGGCGGTGAGGTCTCGCCCGCCGCGCCACTGGCGATGGCGCTGGTTCCACTTCCTCCACCTTGACCGCCCCCTTGTAACGGCACCCAGCCGAGTGCCTTGAACTGTGGCGTGAATTGCTCGATGGCCGCAGCAGTGAATCCTGAAAGGTTCAGCGGCGTGGCCACCGGCAGCAGGGAAGTTTCCGACCCGCCCCAGACCACAGGCGTCGCAGCGCGGGAGGAAAGCGAGTTGGAGATGTCCGCCTGACTGAGCAAGACGCGCGACACACCGGCAGCATCGATGCTCATCGGCACGCTCAGGGGCACCGTCAGGGGCACGCTCATCGCCAGGTTGTTCACGGTCCCGTTTCTCTCGCCGGAGTTCGCGCGCGATCCAGTTGGACTAACGGGCTCGGTGCGCTCCAGGCTGTCAATCATATTCTCGATCGGAGTGATCCCGGCAATAGGTTCCTTGATGAACTGAAAAGTCATGGACACTGCGCCGACCAGTTTGCCGTCAATATAAACAGGGCTACCGCTCATGCCGGCCATCACGCCGGTGCGCTCCAGCGGTCCGCCGGAGACGCGCGACAGGATCAGGTCCTTGCGCGGCGAGACATTGCGCAGTACGCCCAGTATTTCCACCTGAAACTCTTCAATCTTGTTGCCGTCAAAGACGGTGCGGCCGACGGCCATTTGCCCCGTCTTCACTTCAGACAGCGGAAAAATGGGCACGGTGAATGGCGATTTCGTCTGCGTGTGTCCACTTGGAGCGGCGGCCGCGAGGGTCAGCAAGAGTGCAAGTGTGATCGTCAGCGCCCTGACGGGAGCGCCGAAGCGTTTGAGAAAGATAGCGTGCAAACCAGGCTGGCGTTGACTGAATGGAGATTGCTGGCGGAGATCAATCAATGTGATTCACCCACTTTGCTCAATGTCGAGCGTGATAGCATTTTGCGCGGATCGTTTACCACCCATGCGCGACAGCACCAAAGACCGGCACGTTAAAACTGCCCGGAAGCGGACACCGGCTGTCCCCATGCTGTCCAATGATAGAGCGCGCCCCAGCAAGCGTCAAGAGAAGGACACCGGGAAGGACACAAGCATCAGGGAATCGGGTTGTGCCGCATGGAGTTTTAACCGCTTGCTCATTATAACGCTGCGGTAGTTGGTGTCCTCCCATTGTGCGTATTCGATGAATCGAAAGCCCCTTCTTTCGTAAAATTGGATCAGGTGATCTGCGCCTTCCGCAGTGTCCAACGCATCCCCTTTTCTGGCCGTTCACCAGCGATGAAAAGTAGGAGCTTGCTGATGCACGTCGCTCATTAGTGACGGTATCAAAGTGATCTGCAATAGTCGATAAATTGGTGCTGGAGGGGGGAGTCGAACCCCCACGCCCTTTTGGGACGTCAGATTTTGAGTCTGATGCGTCTGCCAGTTCCGCCACTCCAGCTGGTGTGGGTTGCAAAGCTAAAAGGTATTTTAACAGACTCGCCGCGGCGCTACAATCGGGTTCGCACAGGTCCTCTCCCTTATCCGATCGCCACGAGCGGACTGCCGATCAGAGCTTGGATCAGCAGTGCCACGAACACCAACGCATAGATCGCCGCGGCGGCCAGCGCCAAACGTGTGCGCGAAGTTTCATTGCGGCGGCGCAGGAAGACCAGCGTGAGGAGCGGCAACGCCTGTAGCGCGTGAAGGCCCACGAAGTGCGGGACACGCAAGTCTCCATGACGTGTGCTCCAGCCGGTAACGGGAAGGCCCGGGCCACCGTCCGGCGCACCCACCGTGTGCGCGCCAGCCAGCAGGAGGCGTTGCGTGGCTTTAGCCTGGACAAGCTGCGCCTTCGTCGGACCAGTCATCAGTCCGCCGGAGAAACCGCCGACGATGGTGATCGTCATGCCCAGGCGAAGCGCCCAGCCCATCGCGCGATCAGCAAACGGCTGGCGCCAAAGGGCCGCCGCCACGGCAATGCTGGCGAAAGTCTGGGTGAAAATTCCGATCCCCATAACAGTAAACAGGATTCCATCGAGCAGCGTACTCACATTGAAATGACTGGTCGTTCCCCGCGCGGCTTGCAGGTCAATGATGGCGACTTCAAGAAGCATCACCACCGCGGTGGCGCGCCCGACGATGCGGCGTGTCCGTGGCCAATCGGGCAGGTAGCTAAACACCCAGGCGAGAGTGAGCGTATAGATGGAGGTTGAGAGCGTAAACTTGACCGGCTTGAGCCAGGCCGGGGCGCCGGTGATTTCTCTGGGATCAAGCCAAATTCCTAGCGATGACGGCACCAGCAGTGCCAGCAGGAACAGTCCTGTGCCAGTCAGCAGTGGATCGGTGTTCCACAAGCGAATAAGGAATCCATGAATGTGAACTAGGGGAGACTCGCTGGCCTGTGCTCGCTTGCCTATAAGTGCTCGCTTGCCTATAAGTGCTCGTTGGCCTACCTGTGCTCGCTGGCCCACAATTACCGCGTTCCCCTCTTGTCCTGCCTGGCTTGCTGGCGCAGGGCGTACTCGCCCCGCAAGATTTTCCTTTAGCCGGTCGGTGTACGTGATTGCTGACATGGTGTCCTCCTGATTCCTGGGTAACCGCTTAATGTTGCCACTGTCAACATAAGGATAGCTATCTATGTTGACGTTGTCAACACAAATATTCTAGTATGAGCAATGCCTCGTCCACGGCTTTCCAGACCCGCGCGCAAGCCACCCAGCCGTTACCACCACGGCGACCTGGCGCACGCGATGCTCCAGGAAGCTGTCCGCACCATTCAGAAACAGGGGATTGCGGCGCTGACCCTCCGAGGCGTAGGCGAGCGGCTGGGCGTTTCCCGGACGGCACTCTATCGCCACTTCGCTGACAAGCAAGGGCTGCTGGCCGCAGTAGCCGCTGAGGGCTTCCGCATGCTTCGAGCGGCGTTAGTGGAAGCCTGGGATGCGCGCGGACGCGGACGCGAAGGATTCGAAGCAATGGGAGCTGCCTACGTGCGCTTCGCGGTCGCCCATACGGGGCATTATCGGGTAATGTTCGGCGGTGTAGTCCCGCCCGGCAACGAGGACTGCGAAGTGAGCGTCGCCGGCGGCGACGCCTTTCAGGCGCTGGTCGATGCCATCGTCGAGCAGCAACAACGAGGCCTCATTGTTAGCGATGATCCGCTACAACTCGCTCGCTACATTTGGTCCGTCGTTCATGGCATCTCCATGCTCGCGTTGGACGGCCTGCTGCCAACACCGGCAGAGGCGGAAGCGCTCGTCCGCTACGCCAATGAACGTCTGCGAACCGGCATTGCGCAGTGACCAAGGCGATCATCGGGCACGACAAACACGGACATTTCTGTTCCCGTTTTCTTTAGGGCACGACTTCAGTGTTTGCTTGAAATCCAAGGCACCTGGTGGCCGATGCCGGGTATAATCAGAAGTTATCCACTGCACGCTTGAGGGCATCCGTGTCCCAGGGCGACCGGGAAAGACCAGGCCGGGAGCAATAGGCCGAGAACAATAGGAAGGAATCGTTATGGCCGCGCCGCAAACATTGTTTGAGAAGATTTGGAACAACCATTTGGTCATCGAGGAGCCGGATTGCCCGGTGGTGCTCTACATTGATCTGCAATTAATCCATGAGGTCACTTCGCCGCAGGCGTTCTCGGCGTTGCGCGATCAGGGGCTGAAGGTTCGGCAACCCTCGCGCACCGTGGCCACGGCGGATCACAGCATCCCCACGCATGACCGCACTCTGCCCATCGCCGACGTCATGGCCGCCAAGCAGATCAAGCAGCTCGACGACAACTGCCGCGAGTTCGGCATCCCGCTGCACGGTCTCGGCAGCCCCAATCAGGGCATCGTGCATATTATCGGACCGGAGTTGGGATTGACGCAGCCGGGCATGACCATTGTTTGCGGCGACAGCCACACCTCCACGCACGGCGCGTTCGGCGCGCTGGCCTTCGGCATCGGGACCACGGAGGTCGAGCACGTGCTGGCCACGCAGTGCCTGCTGCAGCGCAAGCCCGAGACGTTCGAGGTCCGCATCGACGGAGTGCTGAAGCCCTTTGTTACCGCCAAGGACATCATCCTCGCGCTGATCGCCAGAATCGGCGTGGGCGGCGGGGTGGGCAGTGTGCTGGAATATACGGGCAGCGCGATGCGCGCGCTGTCGATGGACGGGCGCATGACCGTCTGCAACATGTCGATAGAAGGCGGCGCGAAGGCGGGCATGATCGCGCCCGACGACACCACCATTGAGTACATGGCCGGCCGCGAGTTCGCTCCCAAGGGCGCGGCGTGGGACGAAGCCGTGAAGCGCTGGAAGTCTCTTCCCTCCGACGCGGGTGCGAAGTACGACAAGACCATCACGCTGGATGCCTCGGCGATGGAGCCAATGATTACCTACGGCACCAACCCCGGCATGGGCATCGCCATCGGTGCACCGGTGCCGCAGTTAAGCGAGATGGCTGACGAATCTTCGCGCAAGGCGCTCGCCCACGCGCTCGAGTACATGGCGCTTGAGCCGGGCAAGCCGTTGTTGGGCCGCCCGGTGGACGTGGTCTTCATCGGAAGCTGCACCAACGCGCGCATCTCCGACCTGCGCGAAGCGGCCCGCGTCATCAAGGGCCGCAAGGTGACTCCCACGACCCGCGTCCTCGTCGTGCCCGGCTCACAACAGGTGAAGAAGCAGGCCGAGGCGGAGGGACTGCCGAAAATTTTTCTCGATGCCGGCTGCGAGTGGCGCGAGCCGGGTTGCAGCATGTGCATCGCCATGAACGGCGACGAGGTTCCGGCGGGCAAGTACGCCGTCTCCACCAGCAACCGGAATTTTGAAGGACGCCAAGGCAAAGGCAGCCGAACTTTTCTGGCCAGCCCGCTGACCGCCGCTGCCTCGGCGGTCGCCGGAAAAGTTGCTGACGTCCGGCAACTCATCTAACCATTTAACGTTGTCATCTATATAACGTCGTGATCCTGAATAACGTCGTCATCCCGAGCACAGCGAGGGATCTGCTTTTCACGGAAGGAGTCTGACCATGGAATCGTTCACAAAATTGACCAGCCGCGTGGTGCCGATCCCCAACGAGAGCATCGACACGGACATCATCATTCCGGCGCGGTACTTGAAGGCCACCGACAAAGTGGGCATGGACCGCTTCCTGTTCCGCGACTGGCGGTTCAACGAGGACGGCACGCCCATCCCCAGCTTCATCTTGAATCAGCCGCGCGCGGAGGGCTGCAAGATTCTGCTGGCCGGCAAAAACTTCGGCACCGGCAGCTCGCGCGAACATGCTCCGTGGGCGCTGACCGCATTCGGCTTCCGCGCGGTGATCAGCACCTCATTCGCCGACATCTTCCGCAGCAACGCGCTGAAGAACTCACTGCTCCCCGTCGTGGTTCCCGCCGATGTTCATGAAGAGTTATTCAAGCTGGTGGAGGCGGATCAGAAATTGGAACTCACGATTGACTTAGCCTCACAGATACTCACGCTGCCGGGCGGCAAGTCAGTGAGTTTCCCCATCGACAATTTCTCGAAGCAGTGTATGTTGGCCGGCGTCGATCAACTCGGCTACATCCAAAAACAAGACACTCACATCCGCGCCTTCGAAGCATCGCACCCGGCTATGGTAGTTACTACGGCAAAGTGATCGACTGCTTACAGTGCGGCCAGTCGCCGCAAGCACGCAATGGCGCGACGCAGACTCTCGGAAGACTGGGCCGCAATCTCCGGTCGCCAGCCGTTCTTTCGATCCATCACAAACTGAATCAGCCGGGAGTTGTACGCTGGCCCTACAGCGCGGTAGCTTTCAGGCCTCGGGATCATCTCGCTCTTGATGCGCTTCAAGCGCGATCTCGCGGCCAGCGTAACGATTTCATGCTTGGGGTCATGGAGCGCTTCCGGATTTTGAGGGACTATTTTCGCCGGGACTCCGAGAAACTGCGCGATGCGTTCGCGGTCAGCCAACAGCCAGGACTCTACTTCCCGGATTGCAATTCGAAAGCAGAGCATGGGTAGCGGCTCATGGAAACCGGAGCGCAACATCCAGTTACGGCGCACGGGGACAGGGCAGTCCGCGTCATGATCCATATCAATTAAAACGATCCATGGCTCGATCTTCGCCGCACGGGCGTAGGCGTGCATGTATTTCAGAAGATACTGCTTGCCGTGCTTGCCGTAGAAACCGCCGGGTTGTGCGCCCACGTGTTGGATGAGCGCGCGCAGCACAACCTCATCCATCACGCCCTCTACTGCCGCTGAAATGACTCTCACGATCGACTCACTCACTATTTAGTCTGGGAATAGACTCAGTTGATCCGCGTTCGGAGGGCTGGTGCGCGGCATCGCCGCATCGCCCAGACTCACTCCGCCTTTCATTAATTCGCGAATATCCTTAAACTCCGTGGCCAGGTGGACGACAGTGCCGTGCGCTGCGGGTTGGAAGATAACCAACTCATCGACACCGATGCCTTCGTCCGCCAGCATTTCATTGGAGTGGGTGCTGATGAAAATCTGGCGGCCACTGCGAGACTGCATCCGCGCCAGCATCTGTGGAACAAACCGCGCCACATCCGGGTGCAGCGACATCTCCGGCTCCTCGAGCAGCAGCGGACCTTTGCCGTCCAGCGCGGTCCAGAGTAATTCCAGCAGGCGCAGCGTGCCGTCGGAAAATTCCTCCTCCGTCTGCCACACGTCGGTGGCCTTCCAATGTTCGCAGCGCCAGCGCAGATGCGGCGCTCCCTCTCCATCACGCCAGAATTCCAGCGTACACAATTGCGGAATCGCCATGCGCAGCGCCGCGCTGATCAATCCCAGACGCTTGGTGCGTGTGCCTTCGGGCGTTCTTTCCAGGCGCTCCATCAGGTCGCCGCCGTAAGGGTCCTGCAAACGAAAAGTTGCACGGTCGGGATGGCGGACGAGTTGCGGGACAATGTGCAGATAACCGATGGTGGAAAAGAAGGCTGCGATCTCGCGGAATTTGTGATTTTCGTGAACCTGCTCGATCGCGGTCTGCGTCAATCGGGCGGGATCTTTCAGGTCATCGGCGTCGGGCCTGGCAAGCAGAACTTTTCCGTCTCGGATGACTCGTTCGCGACGGACCACCGGCGGCTTGCGCCGCGCTTGATTGATGGCCAGTTCGTATTTCCAATGTTCCGGGGAGTCCTTGGTTCCGATGGTTACTCGCACCACCACATCGCGGTTCTGACTGGCAGACAGACAGCGCAGATGGGTCATGCCGTGCCGGCGGCGCACCGCTTCCGCGAGTCCACCGCCGACGGAGACGATGTCCTTCAGAAAACGAAACAAGTCGAGCAGGTTGGATTTGCCGGAGGCGTTGGGGCCGATCAGGAAAACGCGTGAGACGAGCGGAAGTTCAATGCAGGCGAAGTTGCGCCAGTTGTCCAGCGCGAGATGCGTGAAGCGTAAGGTCTGCCCGGCCGATGCCTTCATGTCCACTCCACCACGAGACTGCGCGAACGGTGGTTTGCTCGACAATAAAACGAAACACTTACTTTAGCGCGGCGAGGACTTCCTCGGCGTGGCCTTCCACTTTCACCTTCGGGAAGATTTTCTGCACTTTTCCTGCGGCATCAATGATGACCGTGGTGCGCTCGATGCCCATCACCATTTTTCCGTACATGTTTTTCTCTTTGAGCACGCCGTAGGCTTCGGCCATCTTGCGATCCACATCGGCGAGCAGCGGGAAGGGCAGATCAAACTTTGCTTTGAACTTGGCCTGCGCGGCGGGCGTGTCGGGACTCGATCCGATCACCGGCACTTTCAGCTTCTGAAACTTGGGGAAGATGTCGCGAAACTCGCAACTCTCAATCGTTCAGCCCGGCGTATCGGCGCGCGGGTAGAAGTAGATCACCAGGGGAGCCCCGAGAAAATCCTTCAGGCTTACGGTACGCTCCGCATCATCGAGCAGCGTGAAGTCCGGTGCGGCTTGGCCTTCCTGTAACATGAGTTTATCTCCTTAATGGCCACGGAGACACAGAGGCACAGAGTGTTGAAGTTGTAACTTGAAATTACTATCTCTGTGTCTCAGTGACTCTGTGGCTAACTCTTTTCTAGTTCTGCTTTCAGCAGGTCATTGACCTTGGCGGGGTTGGCCTGGCCCTTGGTTTCCTTCATCACTTGGCCGACGAAGTAGCCGAATAGCGCGGTCTTGCCGGAGCGATATTGTCCTAGCTGATTCGGATTTCCCGCGATGACTCTTTTGATTACGTCCAGGATGGCGCCGTCGTCGGTGATCTGCTTCAGCCCTGACTCCTCCACCACATTTTGCGCGGTCTTGCCAGTCGAGAACATCTTCGCGAAGACATCCTTGGCCATCTTGCCGGAGATGGTGCCATCGTGGATCAGTTTAACGAGTTCGCCAAGACGCTCCGCTGACACGGGCGACGCGGTGAGTTCCAGGCCTGCGCTGTTTAGTGCGCCTAGTAACTCCCCCATCACCCAGTTGGCCGCCAGCTTGGCATCAGGTGCGCCTTTGGCGGCGCGCTCGAAGTAGTCGGCGAGTGACTGAGTGCCTGTGAGTACATCGGCGTCGTACTCACTCAGTCCGTAGTCACTCATGAAGCGGACGCGCTTGGCGTCGGGCAACTCGGGGATGCCGCCGCGAATCTCGGCCTGCCACTTCTCGCTGACGATCAGCGGCAGCAGGTCCGGCTCGGGGAAATAGCGATAGTCGTGCGCCTGCTCCTTGCTGCGCATGCTCTCGGTGCGATTCTGCGAAGTGTTCCACAGGCGCGTTTCCTGCGCGACCTTGCCGCCGGAGTCGAGTACCTGCGCCTGCCGCTCGATCTCATACTCCAGCGACTTCTGCAGGAAGCGGAAGGAATTGAGATTCTTGACTTCCACTTTCGTCCCGAACTCCTTCTGACCGATGGGGCGGATGCTGACGTTGGCATCGCAGCGCAGGCTACCCTCCTCCATGTTGCAGTCCGAGACGCCGACATAGAGCAGAATCTGCTTCAACCGTGTCAGATACTCGTAGGCTTCTTCCGGCGTGCGAATATCCGGCTCGCTGACGATCTCCGCCAGCGGCGTGCCGCTGCGGTTCAGGTCCACGTAAGTGCGCTGATAGGAGTCGGCGAAACCGTCATGGATGCTCTTGCCCGCGTCCTCCTCCATGTGCAGACGCGTGATGCCGATCTTCTTTGCGTTGCCTTCCTCGGCGCCGCCGCCGTGCAGTAGAATCCAGCCGTGCTCGGCGATGGGCTGATCAAATTGCGAAATTTGGTAGCCCTTGGGCAGATCTGGATAAAAGTAGTTCTTGCGCGCGAAGATCGACTTACTATTGATGGTGCAATTGATGGCCATCGACGCCTTCACCGCCATCTCCACCGCAGTGCGATTGAGGACGGGCAGCGCGCCGGGCATCCCCAGGCAAACGGGGCAGGTGTGCGCGTTCGGCGGCGCGCCGAATTTGGTGGAGCAGCCGCAGAAAATCTTCGAGCCCGTCAGCAACTGGCAGTGGACTTCCAAGCCGATGACCGGCTCATACTTCCGCAGAATCGCGTCCATGGTGGCATTGTCTGTATTCGGGGATGTGGTGGTGGCGCTCATGATGATGCTCACAGTAAATTGATACGCCGGAATTTTCCGACAGGGCTGCTGAATTCCAGATCGCGGCTCCCGATCTGCCTGGTGAGTTTCTAATACGGGGGCTTCAGGATGGTGAACTCAAACTCCACCGGATCGAGATTGCGGCCCTTGAGTTGCGTGATGCACGCCTGGGCGCTATCCCCCGCTGCCTCCACTTGCCGAATGCGAACATCGGGAAACTCGAAGCCGCCC